>JBDSIC010000145.1:0-18062 GCA_039918195.1 Mucilaginibacter sp. | reverse complement strand
CCGGGCAAGGCACTTTTACCGTGAGCCCCGGCAATGGCCGGGTTACATTTACCCCACTGGCTACCTTCACCGGCAAAACGGTACCGTTGCCCTATACCATTAAAGACAACTTTGGCTCCGAAAGCGTAAGCGCCCTTATTACCATTGATGTAAAACCCGTGGGCGTAAATGATACGGACAGCACTACACCCGGTACACCAGTTGCCACCAATGTAAAAGCTAATGACGGGGCAAATGTTGGTTTGGCCACAGTTACCGCCACCAACGGCACTAATGGAACCACCGCTGTAGACGGGGCAGGCAATGTTATTTACACCCCTGCGCCCGGCTTTACCGGAACAGATACCTACACGTATTTTTTAACCACACAGGATGGCGTGGTATCTGACCCGATCACCGTAACCATTAACGTGCTTGGCGTAAACGGCACCAACGATGCCACAACAACCCCGATAAACACACCGGTTACCACCGACGTAAAAGCCAACGACGGCACAGCAGGTGATAACGCCACCGTAACACCAACCAACGGCGCGCACGGCACAACGGCTGACCAAAACGGGCTGGTGACTTATACACCGCAAACAGGTTATGTAGGCAAGGATACTTATACCTATACCCTTACCAAAAACGGTGTAGCATCGCCGCCTATAACGGTAACGGTTGATATTAAACCCGTTGGTGTAAATGATTCGGATGCTACCCCGATGAACACACCGGTAACCACTACCGTAAAATCAAACGACGGGCCGAGCGGGGTGGGCACTACCGTAACAGCTACCAATGGCACCTTTGGTACAACCACGATTAATCCTAACGGTACGGTTACCTATATACCGGCCAATGTCTACGTTGGGAATGATACTTATACCTATACGCTAACTACGCCCGATGGTGTGGTATCTGACCCGATCACGGTAAATATTACAGTGTATGCCGCTTCTATTACCTTAACCAAGGCGGCCAATAATGGCGGCTCGGTGGCAGGTGATATTATTAACTATACCTTGGTGGTAACCAATACGGGTGGTACCCCTTTAACTAACGTAGCGGTAACAGATGCCGGGGCAGATGCAGGTTCAATTTCTCCGGCCAATATTGCCACACTCGCCGCGGGCGCATCTGCAACGGTAACGGCAAGGCATACATTAACACAAGCCAATATCAGCAGCGGCAGCTACAGCAACCAGGCAACTGTAAACGGCCGCGACCAGGGCAACAACCCCGTTACCGCAATATCTGACGATCCAACGACAACAGATGTTAATGACCCTACCGTAGTAACCTTCGCGACACCGGGCGCTATCGACCTGACCAAAGCCGGCGAGTTCACCCAGAATTATATTATCTACACATTTGTGGTGAAAAACACCGGGGCATCGCCTCTAACTGCGATCACCTTTAGCGATGCTAACCTCGGGCTTTCAAATACTAATGTAACCATACCTGCAGGCGGCCTGCAACCCGATGCAAGCGTGACTTTCACTTATACATACACGTTAACCCAGGCCGACAAAGATGCAGGCACGGTAAATAATACTGCTTCAGTAAACGGTCGCGACAGCCAGAACAACCCGGTAACTGATAATGCCACGGTGGCGGTAGTAGTGCCAAAATCGCCGGTGGCTGTAGATGATGCGGCGCTTGGTTTCCTGAATACGCCAAAGGTGATAAGTATTGTAAGCAATGACGATCCGGGCAATTCGGGTTTCGACCCGCAGTCGATAGAAATTTTAACACAGCCCGAACACGGCACCGTGCAAATTGGCAATGGTGTAGTTACTTACACGCCCAATGCGAATTATAGCGGCCCCGATGAATTTACTTACCGTGTAAAGGACCTGTTTGGTTATTATACCAACCCTGCCACAGTGAGTATTACCATCAGCCCTAATGCTACGTTTAAAATACCGTCACTTTTTACACCTAACGGCGACGGCATCAATGATGTTTTCGAGATACGCGGGCTGGAAGATTTTGCGCAGAACGAGCTGACCATTGTTAACAGGTGGGGTAACGAGGTATACCGCAAAAAAGGATATGAAAACACCTGGAGCGGAACAGGGCTGAACGAAGGCACCTATTATTACATCCTGCGTGTTATGGAAACCGATGGCACCAACTGGACAGTTTACAAAGGTTACGTTACCCTGATAAGGACATTTAAGAAATAGACATATACGTATATGAAAAGGATATTCACACTGATTATATGTATTCTTGGCACCGAGCTGCTTTACGCGCAGCAGGACGCGCAGCAAAGCCAGTATATGTTTAACGGAATATATATTAACCCGGCCTACGCGGGTTATAAGGAAAATATTAACCTGCATGCTTTTTACCGCGCCCAATGGACCGGTATCGAAGGCTCGCCAAGAAGCATGTCGCTGGCGGTAGACGCTATTGCCAATAACGGCAATGTGGGCCTGGCTTTCCAAATATCTAACGACAGGCTGGGCGCGCAAAGTAATTTGGCGGCCTATGCCAACTATGCCTATCGCCTGCGCATAAATGATAATGAAGATACCCGCCTTGCTTTCGGTTTAGGTTTAGGGGTGATGCAGTTAGGCACCAACGGCAACCTGCTCGACCCAAACGACCCGGAACCGGAGCAGCCCATAGGCACCCAAAGCGCCATTTTACCCGACGGCAGGCTGGGCGTATATTATTCGGACAGCAAGTTTTACGCGGGTTTCTCGGCAGATAACCTTATCGCGCAGTATATTGATATAACCAGTAAGGCTTATGTGGCGCAGCCCAAACCGCATTATTATTTAACAGCGGGTATACTGTTGCCGCTAACAGATGATATTATGGTTAAACCGAGCGTGTTGTTGAAGGATGACCGCGGCGGGCCAACCAGCCTGGACATCAACGCGTTTTTTATTTTCGGTGATAAAATATGGATAGGCGGATCGTACCGTACCGGGGTAAAGCTCTACAGCAAAAATTATTTGCAGGGCGATTTGAGCAGCCTTAACTCGGCTGTACTGGCTGCCGAGGTTTTCCCGATGCAGAATTTGCGGGTGGGTTATGCTTATGATTTTTCTGTTGGGCCGTTAAAGGGCTACAGCGCAGGCACACACGAGATATCGGTGGGCTACTATATAAAAACCCGCAAAAGCAGGATGTTATCACCAAGATATTTTTAGACAGGGACAGGATCATTACAAATGAAAAAGTTATTAGCCATATTGATCATTACTGCAGGTTTAATGCTGCCGGGCATAGTTAAGGCCCAGCAAGTGTTAAAGCAGGCTGATGAGGAATACAACCTGTTTAATTACAGCAAAGCGGTTGAGCTATACCTAAAGGCTTATAAAAAAGATTCGACCCTGTACATCGCCCAGCGCATAGCCAACAGCTACCGCCTGGTGCAAAACTATGCGCAAACCGAGGCCTGGTATGCCAAAGTAGTTAAGATGGAAGATAGCCCGGCAGAGAATGTTTTAAGATATGCCGAGGCCCTGCAGAACAACTCAAAATATCCAGGGGCGAAGGCGCAGTACATCCGCTATTATACGTTGAGCAAGGATGTGAACAAAGCCAAACTGAAGGTATGGACCACGTCCTGCGATTCAGCCGTACGTTGGATGAAAGATCCGAAGCCTATAGAGATTGAGAACGAACGAACGCTGAATAGTCCAAAATCTGACTGGGGGGCAACCAACTATAACAACACCGTTGTCTTCACATCCGACAGGGGAAATAAAAAAGCCGAAGAAGTGGTTAAAAAGAAAAAGCCCCTGCTCTATTTCGGTAATGACCCTATCGACAAAGAAACATACGGCTGGACGGCCAACAACTACCTTAAGCTCTATCGTTTCAACAAAAACGGAACGGCAGATACCGTAGAACTTTTCCCACTGGTTGACGAAACCGAATACCATACCGGGGCCGCTACCTTTACAGCCGATGGAGCTGAAATGTATTTTACCATTACCCGTTTACCGAAGAAAAGCACAGAAGATACATCTAAAATAAAAACCATTAAGCCAGAAATATGGCACAGCAGTAAAAACGCGTCGACCAATAAATGGGGCAAGCCGGTGGCATTCAGGTATAACGCGCCGGATAAATGGTCAGCCGGCGATCCGTTTATTACCCCGGGCGGCGATACGCTTTATTTTGTTTCAGATATGCCCGGCGGACAGGGCGGTACCGACATTTATAGCTGTGTACGGGAGCCCACCGGCGATTGGGCCAAACCGGTTAACCTGAAAGCATTGAATACCTCAGGCGACGAGCGCACCCCATTTTTAGATAGCGAAGGCAACATCTATTTCTCGACCGATGGTGGCATAGGCATGGGCGGGCTTGATATATTTAAGGCTGCGCGCAAAGGCGATACCTATGCGCCCAAACAAAATATGGGCTACCCGCTTAACTCGCCTCGTGATGATTTTGCTTATGTGGTAAATGATGATACCACTGGCTACCTGTCATCAAACAGGGCAGGTGGGCAGGGCAGCGATGATATTTACAGCTATGTAAAAAAAGCCAGTATCAATTTTACCCTTGAAGGCGTAGTTTACGAAAAAGGCTCGCACACTCGGTTATCAAACAGCATGGTCACACTTACTAAGGGCAGCCCGTTAAAGGTTACTGCTGATGCTAACGGCAAGTACCGCTTCAGTCTAAAAGAAAACAGCGATTATGCCTTACGCGGCGAAAAGGGTGGCTATTTAAGCGATAATCAAATTGTATCAACCAAAGGTTTGACCGCATCGCAGGTAATAAAAAAGGATCTGTACCTGGAAAAGATCCAATTGAACAAAGCTATCCGCATAGAAAACATCTATTACGATTTCGACCAATGGAATATCAGGCCCGATGCCGCTTTGGAACTGGATAAGCTGATAAAAATATTAAAGGACAACCCGGATATCTATATCGAACTAAGCTCGCATACAGATAGTAAAGGCGACGATGATTATAACCACCGGCTATCGCAAAAAAGGGCCAACGCGGCGGTGACCTATATTATTGAAACCGGCGAGGTTGATGAGGAACGCATCATTGCCCGCGGTTACGGCGAAAGCCGGTTGCTGAACCGCTGTAAAAACGGCGTAAACTGCTCGTCCGAAGAGCACCAGCTTAACCGGCGCACAGAGTTCAGGATCATAAAGATGTAAGCTGATCTTACAAACAAAAAGCCACCCATCTAACTATCAAAGCCCCCGGAAGCTCCGGGGTTGATAGTTGTGGTATGGTTGTTACTTACCGGCAAACACATAAAATACAGATATCAGCAACCCATTGCTAATAACATTCAGGTTAAACTTTTCATCTGTTTTATCATCGTGCGAGGGCAGGGTTTTTGTTTTGGCATGGGTGTATTGCAGGTTGGCAATAGATGCCGCCACACCAATATTTTTAGATGGGTAAAATACCAGGTCGAGGTTTAAGCCTGCCGAAAAAGCATGTGTGGTGCTGTTCAGGTCATTGTCGGGGTTAGCTTCAGTACCGGTACCTACCGCTTTTGCATGTTCTCGGTAATAGCCAACATGCGGGCCGCTACGAATCCCTATTTTATCAGTAAACATGCAGTATTTACGCAGGAATATTGCTGTACTATAACGGTTGACAGTTTCTTTCTCGCCAAACATACCATCTATCGGGTAGTCGTTTTCCACCAATGCGTCGTATTGCAACGAAACACCTATATCCCATTTATCGGCAATAAAATAGCTGTAAACAGGGCCTACAGAAAAATCCGTAACCTTAGTTTTAGCGTCTGATACCGTACCGTCGAAACTATTGTGTAGTGTTTCGTCGCTTTTATCATACGTGTAACCGAGGTTAAAACCCAGGGTTTGACTGCCTTTGGAAGTTTGCGCATTAGCCGCGAAGCAGGAACACACAGCAGTTACTAAAAGTAAAAGTTTTTTCATTTTTAAGCGTTTTATGTTATTGAGTAAAATACAAGCCACTGCATTAACAACAGCGCACAATTATACTAATAATTAAACACTTATGTTTTCGGTGATGTATTACAAGCCCTCCTAATTTAATTAGAAAAGCTTTATAAATAAACGATGATACTTATCACCTATAAAAATAAATTAACTATTTCTTTAGTATCAAATAATGGTATGCAGGCAAACTAACCTGTGTGGCCAATGCCACATCAGCACCCGTCAGCGCGTTTTTCCAGTTGGAATTTTTCAACGCATCGGGTATGGTATAATTAATTTCGGCATTACGTACGTTAACCAGTACCAGTATATCCTCGTCGCCCATCTTCTTTTCAAAGGCAACTACATCGCTGTTGGTGTATTGGGTTAAGGCCCCTGTTTTTACAGCTTCGCTGGATTTGCGGAAGGCTATCAGCTTTTTATACTCCGCCGTCATATCAGGGTTAATGGTCCAGTCGATAGGGTCTTTCCTGAAGAAATCTATCTTTTTAGGGCAGCCAACTTCCTGCCCGTTATACAGCAGGGGTACGCCGTTCATGTAAGCAGCCAAAACAAATGCCGCCAACGCGCCCTGCTTGCCTTTATAAATATCTACCGTACTGCCATCGCTCGATGTAACATCGTGGTTGGTGGTGTATCGCAGTTTAAAACCACCGGCAGGTATCGCGTTATTTTCGTTTACGTTGGCTACAAACAACATACTTGGCACCTGCGTACCTGCAAATACCCCTTTCAGCCTGTCATAAAACTCAAACGCGTAATTCATTTGGAAACCTGCTGTAAACTGTTCCTTTTTGCTGCCCTCGCCTAACAACACCAGTTTGCGTGTATTAAATTTTTTCAGTGTATCAAGGGTTTGCCTCCAAAAATCGGTTGGCACAAAATCAACAGCGTCGCAGCGGTAACCGTCAATATTGGCTGTTAGTACCCAAAATTTCATGGCGCGTATCATCGCCTTGCGCATATCTGCGTTGTTATAATTTAAAGCGGCTACATCAAGCCAGCCTGTACCCACCGGCGATATGATGTTTCCACCGCCATCTTGCTGGTACCAGCTTTTGTTGGCTATCCAAGCATTATCCCACGAGGTGTGGTTTGCCACCCAATCCAGTATCACCGTTATGCCCCGTTTATGGGCTTCGCTGACTACCGTACGCAGGTCATCCAGCGTACCAAACTCCGTGTTCACCGCATTATAATCCTTAACAGAATATGGCGAGCCCAATCCCCCTGCTGATTTTAACACACCCACAGGGTAGATGGGCATCAGCCATATAACGTTCACACCCAAGTCCTTTATATTATCAAGCCTGTTTTGCAAGCCTTTTAAATTGCCGTCGGCGCTGAAAGCGCGCAGGTTAACCTCGTATATCACCGCGTCTTTAGTATCGGGCACACCGGCAAACGGGGTACCATAGGCTGCAGGGTCCTTATACGTATCCACTACCGGAGGCGGGTCAACCACCGGCGGCTTAACCGTACCCGATTTGGAGCAGTAGGTAGCTGTAAGGCTTACTAACACGAGCATTAGAACAATTTTCATCCGGTTATTCTTTACACTATAATTCATACACACTTTCCCTTTATTTTTTTTAATAATTTATATTGATAACACCATCTTCATTTTTTAGTACCGCGAATTTTACCGGGCATGTTTCGGGCGTGTAGGCCCCGCCGGTCGGGTCGGTATTAGCCGCTGCCGATAGCCAGCCATAGCGGCTGCTTGTTAAACTTACTTTGTTACCACCCCGGGTAATTTCATCGGTTTTAAAACCATGTAAAGTAAGTTTAATAAATTTAAAATGGGTTTTATAACTCCCCTCCGCCTTGTTAAGGCTTATGGTTTTTTTAACGGGGTCAAACAAGATCAGCCTTTTATAAAAAGTACCTTTTTCGTAATCAAAGCTTTTACCGTCATCTTCGTAATAAACAAAGCTGTTGGCTGTATCACCCTCGTAAACATGCAGGGAGAGGGTGTCAGTGGGTAGTTGGCCGGTTGTTTGCACCAGCGATTGCACCGGGATAATACTGCCTTCCTTTACATATACCGGCAGTTTGTTAATGTTTAGCTGTACTATCTTTTCCTGCCCGCCCTGTTGTATATCGCCATTAAAAAGGTCGTACCATTTACCTGCCGGGAAGTATATTTTACCAAACTCCTTAGTGCTTTCAAATGGCGCTATCATAAAACCGTTACCATATTCGTATTGGTTTTGAAACTGCCAGTCAAATATCTTCGGGTCATGCGTATAATTAATACTTAACGAGCGCATAATAGGCATACCTGTTTGCGTGGCCTCGTAAAAGCTGCTGTACAAATAGGGCAGCAACTGGTAACGCAGGCTGATATAATTACGCGCGATATCCAGCACATCCTCGCCATAGCTCCAGGGCTCACTTGCCTTGGTATTTAAAGCGGTATGGTTACGAAAATATGGCGTAAACGCGCCCAGCTCTATCCAGCGGGTATACAACGCTGTAGACGCATTGCCAGTAAACCCACCTACATCCATTGCGCTAAAAGCCACACCGCTTAACCCCAAACTGTTTAACAGGCGTATGCCTGCCAGCATGTGGTCGTCTTCGGCGCGGTTATCCCCTGTCCATAATGCGCTGTAGCGCTGCAGTCCCGAATAACCCGACCTTGACAATATAAAAGGGCGTTCCTTAAACTGCTCCCTTGCACCCTCGTAACTTGAGCGGGCCATTTGCAGGCCATACACATTGTGCGCCTGTAAGTGATTGGCCTTTTTCCCGTCATAATCAAACAACACATTATCGGGCATTTTTTGGCCCCAGGTGGCAATCTCGTTCATGTCATTCCAAATACCGCTTACGCCCGATCGGGCAAAGAATTTCACCTCGTTGCGCCACCAGGCACGGCCCTTAACGCTGGTAAAATCGGGGAAGTTACACCAGCCGGGCCAAACCTGGCCGGTGTAGGGCTGCCCGTCGGGGTATTTTATATATATATCGTCGTTAATACCGCGCTCATAAGCACCGGCACCTTTTTCTACTTTAATACCGGGATCGACAATTATCGTAGTTTTTAAGCCCAGTTTGTTCAGCTCGGCGTTCATTTTTAAAGGATCAGGGAAACGGTCCTTGTTCCAGGTGAACAGTTTGTAGGCTTCCATGTAATGAATGTCGAGCGTTATGCCATCGGCCGGTATCCTTTTCTCGCGCAGCGTATGGGCCACACGCAATACCTCGGCTTCGGGGTAATAGCTATACCTATTTTGCTGGTAGCCTAACGACCATAACGGCGGCATAGGCATCCGGCCTGTTAACCAGGTATACGAGCTGATAATGTCAGCCACCTTTTTATGGTAGATAAGATAATAATTCATCTCACCGCCGCGTGCCCCGAAAGATGAGAAACGGTTATTGCTGGCACCGAAATTAAAATCGGTTTGGTAGGTATTATCTAAAAACAGGCCATAGTTTAAGCCGTGGTGTATACCGATATAGAACGGGATGGTGGAATACAATGGGTCCTGGCTAACCGAATAACCAAATACATCGCTGTTCCAGTTGGTATAGCCGCTGCCTTTGCGGTCTAACGGGCCGGTTTTTTCGCCTAAGCCCACAAAATGTTCCCACTCCTGCATCTTTTTATATTCAGTGACAGCATCGCCAGCCCACGAGGTTGATAAGCCCTTTTCATCTTCGCTGATGACTTTACCATCAGGTGTAAAAAATGCGATAGAGAAAGGCTTTTTTTGGATCACCGCTTTTAAAGAATCGGTGGTGATGGATACCTGGTTGTCATCCTGCACAATACTTGTTTTCACAGTTAAGGGGTTGCCTGTAACCGCATACGAAAAATCAGGCCCAAGCTTCTTGCGGTCGATACGCACCCGGATAACAGACGGCGTGTAAACACTTACCTGCGCTTCGGCATTGTCCAGTGTGATATTAACCTGTTGCCCGTTTATATTAACTGCGCTTACATTGCCAATTTGCTGCACCGTGGACTGCCCAAAAGCCTTCACGGAAAAAAAACACGACAGCAACGAAAGCCTTAATAGATGGTTAAATTTCATTTAGAGATAGTTAAAAAACAGGACGGCAACCATTTTTTGATCACCGTCCCGATAAAAGTTTAGTTCTTCACAACCTTGTAGGTGTAACTGTCGGGCGTAGTTTGCCGCATATCAATAGTGATGGTGTAGTTACCGGCATCATTAATGGTAATGGCATCATTGGTTTGTACCAGCCTGCCGGTAAAGTCGCTGGTAACTGCCGGGCCATAGTTAAGGTCCCAGTTATTGTTGGCCCTGAATTTAACCGCGCCTGCTACCAGGTCTGCAGTAACCGTCCATAAGCCGGTTGCTTCGCTATAGGTCATCGGGGTAGAGTTATCCCATACACCTGCTGTTGCCGAGCCGATGATACCGAATGACTGAACAAGAGTATAGGAGTAAGTGAGCGCGTTAACATCCACATTAAACTTATAATATCCCGCCGCGCCAACTACAATACCACCTTTTGTACCATCCGTAGTTAATGTGCCGGCGCTTTCCGAGCCGTAGTTGATATGGTCCCAATCAGGTGCCGACGTAAACTTGAACTCGCCCGCGCTTCCCATAAATACATAGCCTTCATATTTAGACCCTTCTATGTTATAGATAACAGGTGCGGCACCGGGGTTCCAGCCCTGGTAGGCTCCCGGTACACTTAGTTTTAACCTCTCGGCAACCGGTGGTTTGTAGGTAGTAACCGATATTTTAACCGGCTTTGATGTTATCGTATCCTTATTAAGCACGGTTTTAACCCGTATTTCTACCTGCGAGGCAGCATTTTGGGGTAAGCCCAGCGTGGTAATAAGTATATCGTTCAAAGCACCCTTTGTTATCGACAATGAATCATCGGTGGTGGTGCCTAATGAAACCAGTGTTGAGAAACTTTTGCCTGCGGCATCAATTTCTACGGTATAGTTCAGCACGGTGCTTACACCGTAATCGGCCTTTTTCCAGCGTATAAAAAATTTACTGCCGGCATCATCATTGGTTAATACCACCGAACTTGCCTCGGCCGGCACCGACACTGATGGAGCCGCAGGGTTATCGCTTGTTACCGCTACGATATTGTTCTTTTTGCAGCCAAAAAGAGCAAACAGGGCGAGTATGATAATGTATTTTGATCTTTTCATGATTTCTAAATTGATTTAATAACCGGGGTTTTGTACCAGGTTAGAGTTCAGGGATAAGTCAAATGCCGGTATCGGGAAAAGGTTATAGCGCGCATCGGTACTGGTGCCATTCATTACACCGCCTTTAAAATCCCACAACAGGGCACCGCCGGTAAACTTACCGTAGCGGATAAGATCTGTACGGCGCTGAAACTCCCAGTAAAATTCCCTGCCTTTTTCTTCCAGCAGGAAGTCGAGGTTAAGCTGCGTTGCCGTGATATTGCCGGATGTATTGCCGTAAGCACGGGTACGCACCTGGTTAACCAGGTTAAGCGCTTTGGTAACATCGCCGCCGGCACCACCGCGAACGGTAGCTTCGGCATAGTTAAGGTAAACTTCTGCCAGCCGGAATAGCGGGAAATCGGTATCAACAAATGTGCTGTTGCCGCCCTTTACACCTGCCGATGTTACGTTCTTCCATTTTGCTGAAAGATAGCCTTCAGTAAAGGCATTTGGATGGGTGATGGTCAGTATCTGCCCGTCGGTATGAAAAATAGCGCGTTTATCAGTAGCACCTGACGGATCAGGGAATTGCTTGTTCACAAAAGCAACAGTTACCCTGTTACCACCCCAGCCGCCGCCGGCGCCAATGCCAAAATCATTATCGGTATCTTCTGTTCCGCCTGAGCCGGCATGTATAATAAAGGTAACGTCACCATACCCGCGGGAGTTTGCACCGCTTGAGGCGATAGGCATAATGATCTCGTCTTTTATCAAATCGTTATCCGCCAGGAACAATTCGCGATAACTATTATGCAGCGAGTATTTGCCGGAGTTAAGTACATCATTGGCATAAGTAATAGCTTCAGCATTTTTTGCTGTGCCGGTATAAACCTGCGCATTCAGGTATAACCTGCTTAACAGGGTCCAGGCAGCGGCTTTATCAGCACGGCCATATTCGTTGGTACCCGGTGCAGGCAGCAGGTCGGCTACGGCTTTCAATTCGTCTTCCACGTATTTAAACAGGTCGGCCCTTTTAATTTGTTTAGGCAAAAATGCACCCGGCTTATCCGCCTCGGTAACAAACGGCACATTGCCATACAGGTCCATAGCACACTGGTAAAAGAAAGCCCTTAAAAAGCGTGCTTCTACCTTGTACTTGTCTATCTCGGTTTTATCTGCACCGCTTAAACCGCTCACATTATCATCAACTGCACGTATCATGGCGTTGCAATAGCTAATGTTGATAAACAGGCGCTGGTACATAATGCGTATGTAATCATTTTGGTCTGACCAGATGTGGCCGTGGTACTCCACCAAGCCACCATCGCCCCAGGCGTTGATACATTCGTCGGTAGTCACTTCCTGCATGTTCCAAAAACTCCTTATAAAAGAAGTGGTGCCTTCGTCGGGCGCTGATATTTCAGCCGCACCGGCTTCGCCCTTTTGGCCGGTGAGCGAAAGTGAGGCATATAGTTTCGCCAAAAACTGTTTATAAGCTTCGGGCTTATCAAATACCGTTGCCGAACTAACTATGTTAGGGTCCTTCGGTACTACATCAAGGTCTTTTAAGCAGGATGTAGCTAATACACCTGACAGCAAGATGATGGTTAATAATGATCTATTGAGTTTCATAATTCCTGTTGCTAAAAATTAAAATGTACAATTAAGGCCCAGTTGATATATACGTGCCCGCGGGAAGAAATTGTTATCTAATCCGCCTTGTATTTCCGGATCCAGTCCTTTATACCTGGTGATGATAAACGCGTTTTGCACACCTGCGTTTAAGCGCAGCTTTATTTTCTTCATGTCAGGGAAGTTATAACCGAGGTTAATATTATCCATGCGGAAGAAGGAAGCATTTTGTATATAAAAATCAGATTTGTTGGTTTTTAAGGCCTGTAAAAACTGTGTTTCTTCGGCTGCTTTGGTTTGGTTGGCAATAAAACCTAACGACGAGTAAAGCCCTTTGTAGGTACTGCCTGCCGCTACGTTATTGTAATTGTAGTTTCCCAAACTTAACCTGCCCGAAAAGCTGAAATCCCAGCGTTTATAGTTTACCCTGGAGTTGATACCCATTAACACGGTTGGGGCCGGATTTTGATAGATGTAAAGATCGGCGCTGTTAATGATGTTATCATTGTTACGGTCAACATAAGCATCCTCGATAGGCTTGCCATTGCTGTCATATATCTGCTGGAAAACATAATATGAATAACTTGGCGAGCCTACTTTTTGCGCCTGTATAAAATCAAACGTACCTGCTATACCGCCGGTGCCAATTACAGTTGTATTTG
This sequence comes from Mucilaginibacter sp., assembly GCA_039918195.1. Classification (GTDB taxonomy): domain Bacteria; phylum Bacteroidota; class Bacteroidia; order Sphingobacteriales; family Sphingobacteriaceae; genus Mucilaginibacter. The sequence continues at coordinate 4,713 of JBDSIC010000145.1, read as the reverse complement.
GGTTTAATGATACACGGGTTATCTTGTTTTTATTATAACCGATGTTGTAACCTAATTGCCAGCTAAAATCCTTTTTACTCACCAGCACAGCGTTTAAACTAAACTCAATACCCCTGTTTTCCATATTACCTACGTTAGTTAAAACCCGGGCGGCAAAGTTTGTACCTGCCGATGCATCGACTATACTCAACAAATCCTTGGTTTTACGATAGTAAACATCTAACGAGCCGGTAAGCCTGCCGTTCATAAAACCATAATCTAACCCGATATTGGTGGTGGTAGATGTTTCCCATTTGATGTTGGCATCATAACCATCAGGGCGTAAAGTATTATAGTAGCTGTCGCCCAGCCTATACCTTGATGTACCGTCGCCCAGCGTAAATTTAGCCAGCGCCGGGTAGTTATTACCATCACTAAGGTCCTGCTGGCCTGTTACACCATAGCCAACCCGCAGTTTCAGATCAGAAATAGCAGTGCTGTTTTTCAGGAAATCTTCTTCCTTCAGCTTCCAGGTAAATGCGCCTGCCGGGAATAATCCCCAGCGCTGGTCTGGCGCAAAGCGCGATGTAGCATCATCCCGAACGGTGAATGTTAACAGGTACTTATCCTTGTAGCTATAATTTAACCTGCCAAAAAATGATATCAGGTAATATTCTGAAAAGTATTTATTTGTAGGTTGAGGTGATTTCATAGCAGCGTCTGAAGATGTGCCTAATCCATCCCTCGAAAAATGCGACCATGAGTAACCGGCGGTTACATTGATATTGCTTTCAATTGATTTAAGGTCTTTAGCATAGTTCAGGTAAAAATCAACCAGTTGGTTTTTGCGGCTCTCTTCGTAATTACTAAGCTTGCCGCCGCCCACTATCGGGATGTATACCCAGCCTGTGCTGTCCGGAACATTGTTGTGGCCAAACACTTTGGTGTAATCGTAACCTAAATTCAGGTTGGCATGCAGCTCGGGTAAAAAGTGCATTTTATAATCAAATTGGGCATTACCAATACTGCGCCTAACGGTCGATTTATTATCAGTAAGCTCCAGCTGTGCAACGGGGTTGGCAGGCCCTAATGTTACAGGGGGGCCGTTCTTATCAATATTGTTATTGCTTGTCCAGGTGGTGTAACCGCGCCAGTGTGTATTACCGTTACGCACGGGTTTGGTCGGGTCGTATGATATAGCGTTGCCCACAGCAGCCTGCTCGGCAAAATTGTTAAGATTATACAAGCCCTTTATATTGAAGTGCATAGTTAAGTGCTTATCAAACAAGCTTGGGTCGAGGCCGATGGCCAGCGTGGTACGCTGAAAGTCATATGTTTTAAGCACCCCATCGCTATTGTTGTACCCTACAGCAATACGATAAGGCAGGTTTTTGGCCATACCTGATACGCTTACGTTATGGTCCTGACCAAAAGCTTTCTGATATATTTCATTTTGCCAGTCAGTATTTTCAGTACCTAATAATCCTGTGATCAGCGGCTGGCTGCCGTATACTTTATTTATCACATCCCTGAATTCATCGCCTGTATAAACATCCACATGTTTTGGCAATACTGATAGTGAAGCGATAACACTGTAATTTATCCGCGTTTCTTTTGTACCGCGTTTGGTGGTTATTTGCAATACCCCGTTTGATGCCCGCGCACCGTATATGGCCGTTGCCGATGCATCCTTTAATACCGTAATGCTCTCAATATCATTGGGGTTTATGATGGATAGGATATTGGGTGTTCCGCCAAGCGCGTAGTTGTCTATAGGCACATTGTCAATAACTATCAACGGATCGCTGCTGGCGGCAAGCGAGCCCCCGCCGCGTATGCGGATAGTTGACGTATTGCCCGGCGCACCGCTGTTGGAGGTGATAACAACACCCGCCAGTTTGCCTACAATGGCATCCTGTATGGTGTTTACCGCGCCCCGGTTAAAGTCTTTAGCGGTTACTACGCCGAGCGAGCCCGTTGCATCGGCTTTACGTATGGTACCATAGCCAATAACGGCTACCTCGTTTAAAGACATGGAGGAAGGTTCCATCTGTAAACTGACACTTACGGTGCCGTTCACGTCAACAACTTTTTCGAGGGTTTTGTAGCCGATAAAGGTTACCACTAAGGTTTGGCTGCCCGATGGTACATTGGTTAAGCGGAAATTGCCATTGATATCGGCGCCGGTGCTTACGGTTGTTCCTTTTATAACAACGGTAACCGCGGGCAGCGGGACGTTACTTTCGTCAACAACCTGCCCGGTGATGACGCCTGTTTGGGCAAAAACCCAGTTGGACAGGAATACAAAAAACAGCAGTAACCTGTACCGTAAGGAGTAGATCTTTTCCATTAATTTAGAGATTTTTAAGATTGGTTTATTTGTGACCGGGCACCCGCCTAATCACAAACCAAAGGAATGGAGGCTGAGCTACAAAAACAATTAATCAAAAGCCGATATAGAAAATACAAACAATAATTTATATTTAATTATTTGATAATCAATTAATTACTTCAAATATAGGCTACGGTCAATATAGAAGTGATATTACTGAATACAGGAACTATACGGCCTGTATTTCCATAATATGGTCTTCAAATTCATCATTGGGGATGATGGATTTTGTTTTTACACGGTTTTTATAGGCGTAGATGGTATTTACCGAGTAACCGAGTATTTTTGAGATGCGGTCGTTATCATGAATACCCATCCGTATCAGGGCAAAAATACGAAGTTCGGTGTTCAGCAATTCGCCCACCGGAATAGCTATACGGTCTTCCGGTTTAAAAAAGGAATTGAATCTCTCAATAAAATCGGGAAACAGGCGCAGGAAGACCTTATCAAAGGTATTGAACAACTCTTGGCGCTCGTTTTCAAGGTTCAGGTTATTCACGGCATGCAGTGCATCCTCGTAACGTTTGCTGGTCAGCTTTTTATCCAGCGATTTTTTAAAATTCTCCAGCTTATCAATATAAATAGAATTGATGTTGAAATAGTAGCCGATATACTCATTTTTGATGGTGTTGGCCACGCTTAGTTTTTTGTTTACTTCGCCTAGAGCCACATTGGTTTCCTGCAGGGTAATGTTGGCGGCCTTTATAATATCATCAGCCAGCCTTAGTTTTTTAAGTTGCCTGAAGATGATCACCGCGAATACCACCACAAATACCACCAGCAGGGTAATTATCGATGAATAGATGTACAGCCGTCTTTTTTGATTCTCTATCTGGTTTATCCACTGGGCTTCAATAATAGGGAGGATGCTGCTTATTTTTACCTGCCGGTGCAATGCGCCGTAAAACGTGGCCTCGTCCATAGCCTGTTTAATATAGGTGTAGGCGTTTTCAATATCACCCTTTTTAAACAGCAGGTCGGCCAGTTTATAGCTGGCCACAGTTTCTTTAGTAGCCGATTCGATATCAGATATAGTGGCTTGTATAAGCAGTTCAACCGACCTGTCTTCCGCGCCCTTTATCTCGTAAATATAACTCAGGCAGCAGGCATTAATGGCAAATTGGTGCGGGGTTAAACCGGGCATGTTCAATAGTGCAGTATAAACTTTAAGCCCATCGGTATTATTGCCGGTCCGCAGGTCACGCAATCCTTTAAATTCCAGGTAACTGTACGAGCCGGGCTTACTCAGCGCCAATGCCGAATCAATACAGCTTATACCCCGGGGGTTATACAATGCGGTATAGTCGGGGCTGCGGTTATAGTCGGACAGGTCGAAATAACTGCGGGCCTTTAAAAAGTAATATTCCAGTTTATCTTCAACCGGCAAAGGCTGTGCGTTGATGCTGTTCAGCACCTCCAGCGTTTCCTTAAATAATCCCGATGACAGCAACGTAAAGGCCATCCGCATTTTAGCCGATGCTATAAGGCGTGGGTCGTTAAGGGCCGTGGCGGTTACCTGTAGTTTTTTGGCGTAGTTATATGACGAATCGTAACTAAAGGTTTTATACTCTTCGTACAGTTTTTGATAAAGAACGTACTTTTTTTTCAAAGTACCGGGGGCGGCTAATTGCTTACGCAGGGAGGTTATCCTGTCTTCCTTTTGCTTAACGTAGATCTGCTTATTGTTTAAGGCCCTGTTCAGTTCGTTAAACAAACTATCCCGGCGCGATTCGGCATAGCTATCCCGGCAAATAAAAAGCAATAGGGTACATAAAAGCAAATACCGGTTAAATTTCATCCTTTGGCTGGCGGCAGGTACAAGTTTATAATAATCACCGAATGTAATAAATATAATAATTTATCAAATTGGAATAAATAGTGAAATCGATTGCCGTAGGACGTATTTGCAATATCTTACAATAGGGCAATGCTTTTCGATGTTATTTTTGTCGAAAGTAGATAATAAAACGGCTGCCTTAGGTGGACTTCAGCAACTTAAATATTCATTATATTTGTTTTGCTAACTTATTTCCAGTGAGTACTTTAAGTAATATAATGACACCAACCCCCTCTAAATATTACAAGTTAGCTGCCTGCGAAGGATTGGAGGCCCTCTTGGTACATAATTATAATACGCCGTTCCCATTCCATTTTCACCCGACGTTTAATATAAGTTTGATATACGACGGGGCCTTTAATACACAATTACACGATAGGGTATTAACCGCACCAGCAGGCAGTATATTAATAACCAACCCCCGGGAGATACATGCCAACCCCTGCGATAAACACAGCAGCGTTTCGTTCTTTACTTTTTATGTAAGCCGCAGCTTTATGGAATA
>JBDSIC010000144.1:0-2855 GCA_039918195.1 Mucilaginibacter sp. | reverse complement strand
CTATGCGTAGTGCCTGGAAAACCTGCGCCAGATATTTATTCTCTTTCCCGCGGGGGATAAGGTTGATAATGGCATTTTTTAGGTCGGCAACCGTTGTTATAGGCGTGTTCAGCCTCGCGGTAACAATGGCCTTAGCCAGCGACTTAGCATTTTGTATTTCGCCATACATGCCGAAAATGCGGTGCAGTTCGGCTTCGGTATAAGTATTTACCACCTCTTTAGCGCTCAGGCTGTCGGCCTGGTTCATGCGCATATCCAGTTCGGCATCAAAGCGGATGCTGAAACCACGCTCGGCCTGGTCAAACTGGTATGATGATACGCCCAGGTCGGCCAATATGCCGTTAACCGGCATGGCATCATGCAGGCGGCAAAAGTTTTTCAGGTAACGGAAATTCTGGTCGACAAAGGTAAAACGGTCATCGGCAGGTACATTTTGCTGCGCGTCGGCATCCTGGTCAAAGGCCAGTAAGCGGCCGTCTTCGCCTAAATGTTTTAATATCTCGCGGGAGTGCCCGCCGCCGCCAAAAGTTACGTCGACATAAGTGCCTGCCGGTTGTATATCCAGCCCGTCAATACATTCGTGCAACATTACAGGGGTATGGTAATTACTCATCATCCCCTCCTTCTATAATATGTGATAGCTCCTGCGCTAAACCCGCCATGTTGTGCGGCGTTTCGTTCATCATCTTATTATAGGTAGTGGTATCCCACGCCTCGATACGGCTGAACAGGCAGGTAAGCGTCATCTCGTTAGTGATGCCGGCGTATTCTAATAATTGTTTTGGGAAAAGTACCCTGCCTGCGCCATCCAGCTTTAATGGGGTAGCGCCGCGGGTTAACAACCGCAGGAATGTGCGGCTTTTCTCGTCATATTCGCTAAGTTTGCTAAGTTTTTTAACTTTCTTGTTCCACTCAGCAATAGGGTATATGTTTAGTTGTTTTTCGAAGCCGCATAATGCGATAAGTCCGTCGTCTTTTACTCCGGGAAGCTGCTGCACCAGGTCAGAGGGCACCAGCAGGCGGCCCTTTGAATCTAATTTGCATGGATACTCCCCTATAAGCTGCGACATTTACGGACTTTTGGTAATGATTGTAACGTAAAAGTAAATTACTTTTACCACTTTCTACCACTTTTACCCACCAAAAAGTTTTCAACATTTTTTGAGGGGTGTTGCCTATGTGCTATTCAGCTTCAAAAAACCTGTTTTTTGGATATTTGCGGGAATAAATATTTATCTTTAATTTATGAAGAAAAATAAACTACCGGTTACAAATTATGCTTTGCCCGGTTCGCCAATGAGCATGGATGAAGCGAAAAAAATGATAAAAACTGCTGAAAGTGGGAAATTTCATTCAATGCAGACTGTTAGGGAAATGCTTAATAAGTGGAAAGCAAAATACGCGAAATAACTTTGAGTGATGTTGCTTCAAAAGCAGTAAAATATGCTAATATCGCTTTGATATTTTATAGAGTGATAAAATCCTAATCCACCTTTATCTCTTCCGGCCCCGAAACCCTTGCCACATGGCAGGCACACTCGCCGCCTGATACTTTAATAATACCATTCACCTGTTTATTGCTGGCACTGTCCGTGGCAGTTACCTCTATATCATCGCCCGCTTCGGTTAATTTTTTCAGGTCGCTGTCATCCGCTACCGCGAAAAAGCTGCCGGTGATATTGCTGTTATCTTGATGGGTGATATCTTCTTTGGTGCGCAGGTTTACCGCTTTGTAGTTTTTTACCGCGGCGAGCTGCCCGTTCGCATCAACAAATTTAACGGGCACGCTGGCGAACATCATCGTGCAAACTTTATCGGGGCATTTTTGGGCCTGCTGCTGCGGCACCTGGTTGCAGGTGTTAATTAATGGGATAAACAGAAGCATAAAAGGTAACTTGCTCATAGCATCAAAATTAAGTAAAAAATAAAGTCCCGGCCTAAAAACCGGGACCTCAACAATTAAAACACTATTATAAAGGAAAAGGTTTAGTCGAATTTGATTTCTTCCGGGCCCGAAACTTTGTTGACATGGCAGGCACACTTGCCGCCCGATACTTTTATAACCGCGGTTTTGGTTTGGTTAGTTAGGGTATTGGTGCCCGATACTTTGATATCATCGCCGGCTTCGGATAAGTTTTTGGTGTAGCTGTCATCCACAACGAAATAATATCCCGGCACAAGGTCTAAGGCTATACCGGCGCTTGTTTTTATGGTGTCTTTTGTGCGCTGGTTTACGGCGCTGTAGTTATTCACATTTATACCCTCGCCATTCTTATCAACAAATTTGACGGCTACCGAGGCGAATATTTCTGTACAGGCGATGTTCTCGTCACATTTCCCGGTGCCTACACGCTTTTTGCATGAGAATGCAAGGATCACGATCATCAAAAGCAATAAAATTGTGTTCCTAATCATCATCGGTCTATAAATTTAATTTCTGAAGGACCTGCAACTTTGGTGATATGGCACGCGCACTCGCCGCCTGATACTTTAACAATAGCTGTTAGGGTAATGTTGCTCACACTATCGGTTCCCGAAATTTTTATATCGTCGCCCGCTTCAGACAGTGTTTTGGTATTGTTATCACTCGCGACTATATACGCCCCGGTATCAAGCAGGAGATGGGCGGCCGGCGGATAATTGATCGTGTCTTTTGTGCGTTGATTAACGGCGCTGTAGTTTTTTACCCATACACCCTCGCCGTCTTTATCCACAAACTTTATGGTTACCGCGGCAAACTCGGCTGTGCACAGTTTATCGGGGCAGTTAGAGTTGCTTTCCTTGTCGCAGGCTGCGAGTGCGGTCGCAATGAAAAATAATAATACCAGTCGTTTGGCAAACATAATAATTGGGTT
>JBDSIC010000143.1:0-4945 GCA_039918195.1 Mucilaginibacter sp. | reverse complement strand
CTGCGTACGTATAATACAGAAGCTGCCGAAGCTACACGCACCAATACCGTACAGCCCGGCGGCGAGCTGAATTTAAATCTATCCGGTTCATCAGCAATTTTAAAAAACAAACTGGCCATTTGGGACGGCGGTACCGTAGATGCCACGCACAAGGAGTTTGCAGGCAAAGCCATTACCATACCCGAAACTCAATCGGGTGTACTTGACCACAGCACGCATGTTGCCGGAACGCTGATAGCCAAAGGGCTAATTGCAAGGGCGAAAGGAATGGCGTTTGATATGAGTACACTGCTATCTTACGATTATGATGACGATATCCCTGAAATGGGCAAGGAAGCTGCGGGTTTATTATTCTCTAATCACTCGTACGGCGATATAGCCGGCTGGGATGGCAATACCTGGTATGGCCTGCCCGGCGATAGTGTTGATTACCTTTTTGGTTTTTATGATGCCCGGGCAAAGGCATTTGATAAAATAGCCTTTGAGGCGCCGTATTATATGATAGTCGAATCGGCAGGTAACAGCCACGCCGATGGCTTTAACAGCCCCAATGTAGGCGATACTTATTTTGGTTATACAAGCCGCACTGACCAAACCATTATTGATAAGGGGCCAAGGCCTGCAAGTATAAGCTACAATACCGGCTATGATGTGATCCCCACAACGGGCAATGCTAAAAATATTTTAACGGTAAGTTCAATAGACCGCATTACAGCCAGCCAGATAAGCCGCGAAAACATCCAGATATCATCCTTTGCCAGTTGGGGGCCAACCGATGACGGCCGTATAAAGCCCGATATTGTTGGCATGGGTGATCGTGTGCTTTCCACTATTCCTAATGATCAGTACGCAACTTTTTCCGGAACCTCCATGTCTACACCAAATGTTACCGGGTCATTAATATTGCTACAGGAATATTACGCCCAAAAACATCACGATTCGCTGATGCGGTCGGCTACCTTAAAAGGTTTGGTTTGCCATACCGCTGTTGATGCCGGAAATGTAGGGCCTGATTACATTTACGGGTGGGGCCTGCTTGATGTACGCAAGGCCGCGCAAACTATTACCAATGATGGCGCAAGCAGCTATATTAATGAAGAGAATTTATTACAGGGGCAATTGCGCACATACACTGTTATAGCTACAGGCGGTGAGCCCTTAAGCGCATCTGTTTCATGGACAGATCCCGAAGGGGCATCCCCCGCTGACGAAACCATTAATGACCGCAAACCGGTATTGGTTAACGATCTGGATATAAGGATCAGCAGTGAAGCAGGTCCTACCTACACGCCATGGGTATTAAACCCGGCCAGCCCCGCGGCACCGGCAACCAACGGCGACAATATTAGGGACAATATAGAGCAGGCAAATGTACCCAATACTACTACAGGCACAACCTATACGGTTACGGTTTCGCATAAAGGCAGTTTGCGCGGCGGCGGTCAAAACTATTCGTTAATAGTTACCGGCGGAAGCCCTAATGGCTCGTCGGTTAACAATGAGCCTATAAATCTTACTGCCTTCCCCGTACCGGCAAATAATAAACTTACGGTACTTTTTAATGTTCAGGCAGCAGGTTTGTTAAAGCTATCACTGGTAAATATGGCCGGTCAAACCGTATACACATTTAACAACAGCGTTCCTGCCGGTAATTTCAGTACCGATATTAATACTGCAAATGTGCCAAACGGCGTATATGTTTTAAAACTGGTAACCGGCAAACAGGTTTACAGCAACAAAGTGTTGGTTTTAAGATAGCTTAAAAAGTATACTTTAACCCCAGTCCGGGTGCAAGGTCAAAAAACGGCCCGCGTGCTAACTCTACCCTTGGGTTAAGGTCAATACTTATCGCTATCGGCGCATCGGGTAATTTATATTCCAAGCCTAATACACCATCAGCGCCCAACAGCAGTTTGGTTTCGGTATAAAGCTCGTCATCACCTCCAAAACGTTTGTAGTAACCTTTGCCTGCCGAGCCTATGTGCGCGCCAAAACCGTAATAAAATTTCAGCTTTGCTACGTTAAATGCCTGTTGATGTATCTCGTACAAACCGGTGATCACTATGCCATGGTTGCGGAAACCTAAGATGCCCTCGAGCGCGGTATTAGGTTGTGTAAAATGCTTTACAGAAAAACCGTTCTCGTAGCCGCCAAATTTTAAACCCACAGCAGTTTGGTAATCCTGTGCTTTTGAAGTATCGGCAATAAATAAAAATAAAATGCTGGTAAAAAATAAGTAAAGTGCTTTTTTCATTATGATAAATTTTATGCAAAGTAAACGCCTTAAATGATATTTTATGTTACCTCAAGTAAAAAAAGGCTACTTTGGTTTTTTAAAAATGCTGATTTTGTATTGATGAACAGGATAATAGCTTTAGTAACAGTCGCCCTAATAATTCAAATAAAATTTGCTGACGGCCAGCAATTAAGCACGCCAGCAGCAAAATACCACAATGGCATGGTGGTTTGCGCCTACCCCGACGCAGCCGATGTAGGCCGTGATATATTGCAAAAAGGCGGCAATGCTGTTGACGCGGCTGTAGCCGTGCATTTCGCGCTGGCGGTAACATTGCCGCAGGCGGGTAACATTGGCGGCGGGGGCTTTATGGTTTTCCGTTCGTCAAAAGGCGAAACGGCTACGCTTGACTTTAGGGAAAAAGCACCGGCTGCAGCCAAACCATCGATGTACCTTGATTCGGCAGGCAATGTGATCCCATTAAAAAGTTTGTACAGCCACCAGTCGGCAGGCGTGCCCGGCTCTGTTGACGGCATGATATCGGCACATAAAAAATATGGCAGGTTAAAATGGGCGGTGCTGCTGCAACCGGCTATCAACCTGGCACGTAATGGCTTTAAAATAACCCGCCACCTGGCGGATGACCTAAACAGGGAACAGGAGGCATTTAAAAAGCTAAACCCCGGCAAAAATTACTTTATAAAAGATAACTGGCAAAAAGACGACACGTTAGTACAGGAAGACCTTGCCAAAACGCTTGAACTGATACGTGATAAAGGCCGGACAGGATTTTACCGGGGCACGGTAGCCCGCCAGATCGTCAACGAAATGCGCAGCAGCGATGGGCTCATCACCTTAGCCGACCTTGAAAATTATCATTCGGTTTGGCGCAAGCCGGTTACCGGTAAGTACAAGGAATATACGGTGATTACCATGCCTCCCCCATCCAGCGGGGGCATAGCGCTGATGCAGCTGCTTACCTCGGTAGAAAAATTCCCGTTAAGCAGGTGGGGCTTTCATGCCGACTCGACGATACAGCTGATTGTTGAGGCTGAACGGCGCGTGTATGCCGACCGCTCCAAATACCTGGGCGACCCTGATTTTTTTAAGGTGCCTGCCGATAGCCTGCTAAACAGGGATTACATTACCTCGCGCTTAAATAATTTGAACTGGGATAAGGCTACACCGAGCGCTGACATTAAACCGGGTCATTTTGCCGGCTATGAAAGCGATGAAACCACCCATTTTTCAGTAGTAGATAAAGCGGGTAACGCTGTGTCTACAACAACTTCCTTAAATGGCGGTTTCGGTTCAAAAATATTTGTTAAAGGTGCCGGGTTCTTATTGAATAACGAGATGGATGATTTCAGTGCGAAACCCGGTGTGCCCAATATGTACGGGTTGATAGGCGGCACGGCCAACAGCATACAGCCCGGCAAACGCATGTTATCGTCCATGACACCAACCATAATAGAAAAAAATGGTAAACTGTTTATGGTATTGGGTACGCCAGGCGGCTCAACCATCATTACATCGGTATTTCAAACTATATTAAATGTTATCGAATTTAAACAATCCATGCAGCAGGCGGTGAGTTCCAAACGTTTCCACCACCAATGGCTGCCCGATGTGGTTGACGTGGAGGAAAATGCAATAGATAGCGCCGCGTTGCATATCCTGAAAAAAAAGGGTTATATAATAAAAGACAGCGTGCCGATAGGGCGGGTTGATGCCATACTGATAACCCCCGGCGGATACTACGAAGGCGGTGCCGACCCACGGGGCGACGATAAGGTATCGGGCTGGTAGTATTGGCAAATTATGTATGTTTGTTAAACATGCGCAATACGTTAAAACAACAGGAAACAATTGACTACCTGGTAAAGATAGTATGGCAAAGTATGGCCAATAAATATAACCAGCTGGTTATCGAGCATGGCATTACCCAATCAATAGGTTACCTGCTGATAAATATTGACGAAACTGAAGGAACTACCGTATCCCAGGCGGCACAGCTGCTTGGCTTAAAGTCAACCAGCCTGTCGCGTACGCTTAATCATCTTGAGAGCGCCGGTTTGATATACCGCGAATCAAATGCCGGCGACAAGCGGTCAGTAAAAATTTACCTTACCGCGTCGGGTATCGAGAAACGGCAGCTGGCGCGTAAAGTGGTAAAACAGTTCAACAACTACCTTAATGAGCACATCAGCGAAAAAGAAAAAGACTACCTGACCACGCTGCTAAAAAAAATCAATAAGCTCGCCACCACCTACGAGCCTGAATAAGCTGATTTTTTTCAATAATATACACCATAACAGCCTGTTAAACGTTAAAAAGTGTTAAGCTTCGGTTTTTGAATTATAAAAGAATAACTTTGCCGGTTGAAAATTAGATGAATAAGATATTGCTGGTTATATTGTTTGTTGCTGCCGCGTTGTCTTCCTGTAAGAAATCGCTGGTTGGTTCCGATAGGGAGAAAGCGCAGGCGCGTATTGACGACGGCATTATACAGCAATATATAACCGACCATAATTTGCAGGATGAGGCCAAGCGTATTGACACCACCGGTGTTTTTTATATTGTTGTAAACCCCGGCGAAGGTAACGCTGTGTATACCAGTACCACATTGGTAACCCTGGCGCATAAAACAAAAATACTGGGAGCAGACACAACGGTTGACGAAACCGGCACTTTCCATCCTTCCATTAC
>JBDSIC010000142.1:0-8044 GCA_039918195.1 Mucilaginibacter sp. | reverse complement strand
GATGAACATGCCGCGTTTGTCGAGTTCGCTTTCAACACCGTACTTTTTAAAATTGTTATACTGATCGAGCAGTGATATTTTGGCGTTTGATGCCAGCGCCTGCCAGCCCACCGCGTTGTAGCGGTTCTTCATGGCCCAGTCAAGCTGTTCCTTTGCCAAATCGTAATCCATTTTAAAGAACCAGCCGTCGCCATTATAAATACGGTATTTGGTGGGCGAGGCAACAGTCCACGCGCTGGTGTTGGTAGTTACCGTGCTTAACTGCGGCACCACCTCAGGGTCGTTCGCATCCTGGCGGGGGTAAAACCACCGGCAGCCCAATTTTTCCAGCAGGTCATACGCACCGTATATAAGGCCCTGCCCGTCCTCACCGGCTATTACAATTGTGGCAGGTTTTGCCGAAATGGAAACAGCATAAGCATTGTAGCCTTTAGCGGCAGCAGGCAGCAATTTTTTATAAACTGCCGGGATATCACTTCGCAAGCCGAGGATGATGTTGTACCCGGTTTTAGCTTTTAACGCTACAGGGATAGTTGCCCCTCCTATTTTAGCCAGGTATTTTTGCAATTCGCCGGCGGCAAACTTTGCTTCTTTCGTAGTAGATGCAGTGGTTATTTGCCACCGGCTTTTATTAGCTTTTATCAGGGTGACAGGCACATCTGCGGCAATACTTTGGCTTAGTAAAATACTAAAGCCCAATACAAGCATCGCGTATAATTTTAAACAGTTTTTCATGGTATTTAAATTTTATCGATCGTTCATTTTTTATTTGGCAGGATAAGTTTGCCTTCCTCATCTATCCATCCTCGTATCGGCGGCGCTGTAAAGGCCGATACATCCTTGCTATCTATCAATCCCTGGTTAAGCGAATCAAGCTTGTAAAACAGGTCAACCGACTTATCAGCCTGCAGTTTTGCCTGTTTGAGCGATACTGCTGCCTGAGCGAATTTTTCAGCCTTGCGTAGTGCCGTTATTTTGGTATGCAGCCGGTGTACTTCGGCCAGGTTCATATTCAGGTTGTGCAGCTTTGCCGCTTTTTGTACCCGGTAGTTATATAGTTTGTTGCCCGCTGTTTTTTGCAGCGCCGGGAGGATAAAATTAATATTTTCTTTTTGCAAAAGCGCACGGTCTGCATCAGTGGTGTTTCCGCCGCGCAGGCGGTAACTCATCTCAATGTTAACGGCCATTTCGCGGTAATACCGCGCCATAAAAGGGCCTGCCTGTTTGCCAAAATAATTTACCGCGTAATCATCTATCAATTTATAGGGGTCTAAACCGGCATTGTAATACAACTGCCCGGCCAGGTAGCCGTTAAAACTGTGGTTCCACCAAAAGCGCGGGGCCCACATTAACACGTACAAGGCATCAACCTTATGTTTTATAAAATAGCTGCGGTCGCTTATCATTGCCTTTGCAAACGGGGCCATTACCCAGGGTTCGGCAAAATTATCGGTATAATAGTTACAAATGGTGAGGCCGCCTTTGGCGGCTTTGCGCCAAACATCAAGCGCCTTGCTGTCGTAGCGCGGGTCGTCGTAACCGTAGCCGTGGTAGCGCCCCCACTGGGCAAATATTATCCGCTGCGCGGGATTAATAACGTCAAGGTTGGCGGGCGGGTTAATAACCGGCGTATAACCGCCAATAGTTTCTACCAGCAGGTCGGGGCGTATCTTTTTCAGATTGTCGGTCAGTTCGCCCATCAGGGCCATCAGCATAATGCTGGCACCGGCTTTTTTGCAGTTATCACATTCGCAGGCCTGCCCGCCGTCAAAGGGTATCGAAGCAAAAATATGCAGCAGCGGCGCGTCCTTTACAAACAAAGCCGCGTTGGCAATATATTGCTTACGTGCCTGCGCGTTCGACCAGCAAAACTGCGAGCCTGCAAAATTTTGCGGCACCCGCTTGCCATTACGCAGGCCAAACCATTCGGGGTGGTCCTTAAAATAATCATCAGTTTTCAGCAGCAATTCAAAGGAATGGGCGGGACCGTGCAGGGTCATACCGCGTTTTTCCAGTTCATCCAGCAAGCCTGTCCGTTTAAATTTGTTGTACTGCTCGGTTAACGACCTGTCGGCCGAACCTTGCCAGCCTATCATGTTGTAGCGGTTTTTCATCGCCCAGTCCAGTTGCAAGGCGGCAGGCTTTGGGTCTACATCCAAATACCAGGCGCTGCCATTGCTGATGCGGTGTTTTACCGGCGATGCCATACTCCATGAAGATGGGGGTAATGTAACCGTGTTTGAGCGCTGTACCACCTCCGGGTCATTAGCGTCCTGCTTTGGATAAAACCAGCGGCAGCCAAGCCTTTCGAGCAGGTTATAAGCGCCGTAAATTATCCCGGGACCATCATCGCCGGCAATAATGATGAGGTTTTTACTGCCCGAAACTGTTATGGAGTAACCATTGTAACCCTCCTTTGGAGCCGGCAATAGTGCTTTATAGCTTTCCGGTATGTCTTTTTTAAGGCCGGTGATAATGGTATAGTTTCCGGGTTTGTCGGCAAAAGGTATTTTTACTTTACTTATCTGCAACAGGTACGTCTGCAATTCGTCCGCAGCAAATTGAGCCTGCTTATTGTTGTTTAAAGCTGTTATATGCCAGTTGCTTTTGCCATTGCTTATCAGCGTAACAGGCTGTGATGCAGCATGTAACCGGCTTAATAAAGCACAGCACAGCAATATTAATCCGACACCTGTTTTAAAACTGTTTCTCATTGTATTAACCGCATAAAGATAGATGCGGCAGCGTGGTAGTATTTTACCGAATTTGTCCTATGCTTAAACTATTTTATCCAGTTTAAGGGGCGTGTTAAACATCTGGGGATAATATAATTGCCTGCCATCACGATGTTTAAAAGTATACAGCCACAAAAAGGCCCTCTCCCGGTTACGGAAAAGGGCCTTGTATAAGCATGTTATTATTTAACCGGTATAAATTTTATCAGTTTACCCGGTCCTTCTGATATCGCGTAAACAAAACCATCAGGGCTTTCAGCCGCATATCTGAAACGGCCCTTGCCTTGCAGCATCCGCTCTTCAGATTTATACGTGGTGCCCGAAAGCGTAATGCGGTTAAGGTGTGTAAGCGCAAGTGCGCCAACCAGCAGGTTGCCTTTAGCACCGGCATATTTTGTACCGGTAATAAGGGTCATCCCGCATGGGCCTATTGAGGGCACCCAATAGTGTTTAGGATTCTCAACACCCGGAAGCTCTTTATTTGGTGTCAATATGCTGCCATCGTAGTTAATACCGTAGCAGGTTATGGGCCAGCCGTAGTTTTTACCTTTTTCTATCAGGTTAAGCTCGTCACCGCCTTTGGGGCCATGTTCTACTTCCCATAAGCGGTTGTTCGCGGCATCAAATACCATCCCCTGCGGGTTACGGTGCCCGTAACTCCAGATAGAACCATGCGCACCGGCCTTGCCCACAAAAGGATTATCAGGCGGGATACGGCCATCATCAAATAAGCGGTGTATTTTGCCGTGGTCGTTATCCAGTTCCTGTACTTTTGGCTGTGTGCCACGTTCGCCCGAACTTACATACAGGTATTTATCATTATCAAAAACTATCCTGCCGCCGAAATGGAAATTAGCGCTTATGTAGGGTTTTGCAGTAAAAATATCGGCAAGGTCTGTTACCTGGTTGCCCTTTAGCTTAAAGCGCGCCACGGCTGTGGTTGCACCGCCCTGTACTGGTTTTGCATAGGTAATGTATATCCAGCCATTGGTTTTAAAATCGGGGTGCAGTTTAATATCAAATAAGCCGCCCTGGCCGTTGTTAAACACAGCCGGCAGCCCAACCAGCTTTTGGCCGGTAAACTTATCATCCTTAAAAACAAGCACGTCGCCGGCTCGCTCGGTCACTAATAAGTAACCACCTGCCCATACCATTCCCCAGGGGTTATTTAGCCCGCTGTAAATAGTTTGCACGGTGACACTTGTATTGGCCAGTTTCATCGGGCCGTCGGGGTCGGATGGCCGGGTGTTTTCTATATCATTCCGTTGGCACGATATAAATATAATTGCCGCAACCAGCATGGTTGGTACACAGTACTTTTTCATTATCGAAAATATTAGGTTTTTCTTCATATTTATAAAGCTACATTATACCGAATAAGTTTTAAATTTCTTACGTGCTAAATCAGCAGATATTACATCTAATTGATTATTGTAATTAAAATATTACTCTTTTGGATAAAAAAATATCTAAATAATTGGTTTTTAAAGGCCAAAACGCATATCCAAAGAATAATTGCCAAAATGCGGCAATATAAAATACACAACTAAATGGAGTACGATATTTGCGTAAACACCCGCCAATACGTCATCCATCATCACGCCGGTACCCCCCGGCAGGCTTTCCATTTTTTTTATGTAGAGGGGTTTTATAATATCAAAAAAACGAAACAGTACAAAACCTGCCAGCAACAGCCATAGGTTAGCCGGAATAAAGAGCATAGTTACCCACATGCCCGCAACTTCATCAATTACCACGCGGTAACTGTCCTTGCCCCAATATGGTTCAACTTTATTGCCGGTATATATCCCAATTAAAAAAATGACAACGCCAATTAACAGGAAGGGGATTGGCTGCAGCAGTAATGTGTTTTGCCACAACAGGTAAATTGCACCACAAGTAACAGCCGCAGCAATGGTGCCGCCGCCTTTAACGTGGCCTATGCCAAATACGCTTGCAATCAGTTTATTCATTTTGTTTGGTAAGCCACGTGCAATAATACAAATCCAGCAACTGTATGCTGTTATTCTACAGTAACTGATTTGGCCAGGTTACGAGGCTGATCGACATTACAGCCGCGCATTACGGCAATGTGGTAAGCAAGCAACTGCAACGGTATGGTGGCCAGCAACGGAACAAAGGCCTCGCCGGTTTGCGGTATCTCTATCACGTAATCGGCCATGTCGCGCACTTCGGTATCACCCTCGGTTACAATGGCTATAACATGTCCGCCGCGCGCCTTAACCTCCTGTATATTGCTCACCACCTTTTCATACGATGAATGTTTGGTAGCAATAAATACAACCGGCATATCCTCGTCAATAAGGGCGATAGGGCCGTGCTTCATTTCGGCTGCAGGGTAGCCTTCAGCATGTATGTACGATATTTCCTTCAGCTTCAACGCACCTTCAAGCGCCACCGGGAACGAGCTGCCCCGGCCTAAGAACAGGCAGTTATTGCTGTCTTTAAACTTATCGGCTATCACCTTAACGTGATCGTTTGATTTTAAAGCCTTTTCAACCAATGCCGGTATCTCATCCAGTTCGGTGAGGTACTCTATTAACTTGCTTTGGGTAATAGTACCGCGTTTTTGGGCAATGTAGAAGGCGATGAGTGTTAACACCGTAACCTGCGCCGTAAACGCTTTTGTTGATGCCACCCCTATTTCGGGCCCGGCATGGGTGTAAACACCGGCGTGCGTGGTGCGCGGAATAGAAGCACCAACTACATTACAAATGCCAAAAATGGTAGCGCCCTTCTCTTTTGCCAGCTCAATAGCGGCCATGGTATCTGCCGTTTCGCCGGATTGCGATATGGCAATGACGAGATCTTTTTCGCTAATGATAGGGTTGCGGTAGCGAAACTCAGAAGCATACTCCACCTCAACAGGCACGCGTGCATATTCTTCTATCAAATACTCACCCACCAAACCGGCATGCCACGATGTACCGCAGGCCACTATAATAATGCGGTCGATGTTTTTAAGTTTTTCTACGTACTCCTTTATACCACCCAGCTGTACTTTGCCCTGCTTGGGGTAAATGCGCCCGCGCAGGCAATCGCGTATAGACCGAGGCTGCTCGTATATCTCTTTCAGCATAAAGTGGTCGTAGCCGCCTTTTTCAAGCGCTTCCAGCTTAAGGTCGAGTTCCTGTATATAGGGGGTTTGTACGGTGTTATCTATGTTCTTTATTAAAAGATCTTTACGGCTGATGTAGGCTATCTCGTTATCGTTAAGGTAGATCACGTTTTTGGTATACTCCACAATAGGTGTAGCATCTGAGGCTATAAAGTACTCGCCTTCGCCAACACCTATCACCATAGGGCTGCCTTTACGCGCGGCTATCAGCAGGTCGGGGTCGTCAGCGCTCATAATAACAATGGCATAAGCGCCTATAACTTTGTTCAGCGCTACCCTTACGGCTTCGCGCAGGCCGAGCCCTGTCTCGCGCTCAATATCTTCTACCAAATGAATTAATACTTCGGTATCGGTATCGCTTAAAAAAGTGTGGCCCTTTGATAGTAAGGTTTCTTTTATAACGCCATAATTTTCAATGATCCCGTTATGTATGATGGTAAGCTTACGATCGCCGGATGAGTGGGGGTGCGAGTTGCGGTCGCTTGGCGCGCCGTGGGTTGCCCAGCGGGTGTGGCCCATACCTATGGTGCTTTTCAGCGGAATACCTTTTACAAAGTCTTCCAGTACACTTACCTTCCCGGCTTTTTTGTACACTTTTAAACCCTTGTCCAGCAAGGCTATGCCGGCACTGTCGTAACCGCGGTACTCCAGGCGGTGTAAACCTTTAATTATTACCGGGTATGCATCCCTGTGACCAATGTAACCTACAATTCCGCACATAAAATATGTTATTTATACTGTAACAAAAGTAATCAGCTTTTAACACAAATTAACGCTAAGAAAATTAATTAATTGCAATAAAAAATCCTCCCGATTGTCGGGAGGCTTTCAATTATTTTATCCTGGTGTATATCACATTGAGCTTGACACGGAAGGGCGAATTTTTACCCGCCAGTATGGTACGGGCTATGGGGTAGGCCGTAGGCGCTATATCGGTGCCGGTAGTCCCGCTTTCGTTAGCAACCCCTATGTAAGTGCCATAGTCTTGAGTTTTTCCTGATACCAGGTTTTGAATATAGCTGGTCAGTAAAAAACGGTACTCATTTTTGATAGGGACAGTATACCTGCCGCCAAAAAGCGCAGAATAAGTAGGGTCAACCATATCTTCAATAAAGGTGCGTTGTTTGGCCAGGTCAAATTTATACATGGTTAAATAAGGCAATGGCGCATAAGGCGTAGTGCTTCCGGGGTATGGCGTTACAACCAACTCGGCCCTGTTTATAATGATATCTTGTTTCATATCAATTAAAGCCTGTAAGCCGGGAAATCCTACTTTTACCCTTAAGCCACCCAGGCCTTTTAAATAGGCTTTAGGGTTTGAGGCAGGGTTACTTAATGCCGTTAAAACATCAGTGCTATAAGTGTGTTTAATTTCGGCAATGCCCCTGGTTATTGATAATGATACAACAGAAGTATCAATGGTTGTGCCGTTATCTACCCTGATATAAACCGACAGGGTATCGGGCAGGCCAAAGGTAAGTATACCGCCTGTCGGCGTAGTGCCGGCTTCATCAAGCTTTACATAAAAGCCCTTAACCGCTGTTTGAAAATTGTCGTTTGATTTTATCTGATTACCCTCGGTGAATAATATATTCCTGATAAAATCGGTTTGGATAGGGATACGCAACTGTGGCAACACCCGTATATTGGTATCAGGCTTTCCTTTTATTATCGAGGATATCTTAAGGGTATCATGCGGGCGGGCCACAAAAGTTTTAGTCCCCAAAACAACACCTGCATTATAAGCCCAAGTTTTGCTGCTATAATAAATGGCGCCGGCGCCCGGTTTTTCTGTCAGCTGGTGAACGTTAACTTTGTAAACCGAACTTACCGAATCGCCGTAAAAGCCATTGGAATTATACTTAAGCGATAAAATAGCCGAATCAATGGTAATAGTGCCTGTAGGTATAGTATACTTGGCTAACGAGGGCAGGTTAATGGTAGTAGCAATGCTGGATGCCGTTGTGCCTATCTCGGGGTCGTTAAAATACGCCAGGGGAATGCGGACAAGGTTTCCTGCAAGAGAAGAGTCTTCACGCACGGTATTCAGTGTAACCGTGGTGTCCGAAATTAACGTGCCGCTTAACTTATCGTCAACATCCAGTCCAACACCATCAGGGTTTTTACAACCGTTTAAAATAAAAAGACTTATCAACAGGGTTAATAAGTC
>JBDSIC010000141.1:0-11724 GCA_039918195.1 Mucilaginibacter sp. | reverse complement strand
GGCTGCGCCACAGGCGAAGAAGCCTATTCACTCGCTATTATAGTAGACGAAAAATTAACCGGTAAATACAAAAACACCGTTGTAAAAATATTTGCAACTGATATTGACAGCCAGGCGATGGTGCATGCGGGTAAAGGCATATATCAACCCGAAACTGTAAAACATATATCACCGGAGCGAATAGAAAAATACTTTAAAAAAGAAGGAGAAAATTACCGGGTAACACCGGCTATCCGCAGGATGGTGATATTTGCACAGCATGACCTGGGTAAAAACCCGCCCTACTGCAATATGCACTTTATTAGTTGCCGTAACCTGCTTATTTACATGACGCCGGTATTGCAGAAAAAAATATTCATGATGCTGCTGTTTGGCCTTAAGGTGGGCGGTTACCTGTTTTTAGGTTCCAGCGAAACCCCAACCAATATCATTAACAGCCTGGAAGTAATTGATAAGAAATGGCGCTTATATAAGAGTGTTAAATCTAAACGCGAGGTTAGTTTTGAAACATTTTGTATGCCCGAAATGCTGGGTATTAAACGTACGCCGCATCCATCACCCCTGGAGGTGTCCCCAAAAACTAATCATGCGTTGGCAGAAGCTATGAATGGTGCCCTTGCCTTTGAACTGGGGTACCTGGCTATTTGTGTTGACGAAAATAAACAGGTGCTTAAATCATTCGGCGATACAACAAAGTACCTTATCCAGCAAAATTTTAATTCAAACCTGATCGAACTTTTACCAAAGCCGCTTGCCGTGGCATTTAATACATTAAGCAGCGACGTTTTAAAAGACAACATTACTGCAAGTGTTAGCGGTATAAAAATAAAAAGCGGGAAAAAGATAGCTGAAGTAAGCATGTCTGTAAGCCCGTTAATGAGCAAAGGAGAGCAAACCCTGTTAATGGTAACCCTTAGTGAAGATAAAACTGCGGGTACAGCAGAGGCCAAAAATATAGTGTTTGATGAAAAGATATACCATGACAGGTATACCCTGAATTTGGAAGAAGAACTGAAAGAAACCAAAGAAAAACTCCATACAGCATATGAACGACTGGATGCATCTAATGAAAATATGCAGTCGTTTAATGAGGAACTGATATCGTCGAACGAGGAAATGCAAAGTACCAATGAGGAAATGCAATCTGTGAACGAGGAGCTTCACACCATTAATGCCGATTACCAGCTAAAGAACAAGGAATTGCTGGAGGTAAACGACGACCTGAATAATTATTTCAGGAGCAATATAAACGGACAGCTTTTTATAGATAGCGAATTGCAGTTAATGAAGTTCTCTCCCGGTGCCGTAAAACAGATAAACCTAATGGAGAGTGATATTGGGCGGCCTTTAAGCCATATTTCAACCAATATAAAATTTGAAACTATAATAGAGGATATTAAGCTGGTGCTGGCACAGGGGGAAATTTTAACCAAGGAGATTGAAACTAATAATGGTAAATGGTACCAGATAATGACGATGCCTTATGTGCAGCAGGCCGATCAAAAGCGTACGGGCGCCATTATTACCTTTAATGATATTACCGAATTAAAAAAACTACAACTGGAACTTGACCGGAAAAACAAAAGCCTGCTCCGCATCAACGCCGACCTGGATAATTTTATTCATGCCGCTTCTCATGATCTGTTGGCGCCGCTGGGTAATATCGAAACCAGTATAAATATGATGAACAAGATCGCCCTATCAGATGCGAAACTGCTTGATTTTTTAAATATGATCAATAAGTCTATTAAAACCTACCGGTTGTTAATAACTGATATTGCTATTATTGCAAAGGTTGAAAGTGATATGGGCTTAACGGAAAAGGTTAATATGGACGATCTTATCAGCAATATAGAATGGAGCCTGGAAGATAAAATAAACCTTTCGGGTGCTATTATTGTAAGGGACTTTGAAGTGGGGCACTTGGTTTTTTCCAAAAAGAATCTTCGAAGCATTTTATTTAATTTGATAGCTAATGCAATTAAATTCAGGCGTGATACGTTGCCGGTTATAAAGATCCGCGTAAAAAAGGAAGACGGTGGTGTGCTATTGGTTGTAGAAGATAACGGGAAAGGCATAAATAAGGATGGTTTGGATAAGATATTTGACATGTACGGGAGGCTAAACCAGGATATTGAGGGCAGTGGTATTGGCTTATACCTGGCAAAAAAGATAGTGAACGCGGCCGGAGGAAACATGGTTGTAGAAAGCACCCCCGGAAAGGGCACTAAATTTATGATCTATTTACCCCACGAAAATTTGTCAACTACTGCTGCCTGACAATAGGCGATGAATAAGAGCAATGAAACCGTGCATATTTGCGCTCGTTTGCAACGAGTGCTTAACGTGGGCTAACGTTTGCAACGTAAAACCCAGCATCTAACAATAAAACACTTATCAATCCATTTTCACCGGCGTAATTTGCCGCCGAACTATATAGGTAATGTTGGGGCTCAGTAACTATTCCTGCTGTAACGGGGTTATTATGGATATAATCTAACTTCTGCAAAAGTATCTTCGTATTGTCGCAGGAAATGCCGTGATAGCCATCTTGCCATACTTTGTAATCCTGTACGCGTGTATTATATTTTGCATGATACTGGAACCTGTGTAGTATCCAATCGCGCCGGCTTTCGTTTTCCTGTTGTATTAGCCCGATGATCTGCTTGTTAGTGTGTTTTTTAAAATCCCTGATAATGTCAGGCAGTTTTGCCGGAAGCTGCGCAGCAGTAAGTAAATGAAGGTGATTCGTCATTAAGCAATAGGCATAAACTTCTAATCCTTTATGCTGCTGGCAATAAATGAGCGAATCGATTATTAATTGCTTGTAAACCGGGCGTGTGAAAATATCCACCCAATCAACAATTGTAAAAGTAACGAAGTATATGTCTTCCGCGTTTCTAACGCGGTATTGGTGAGACATTGGTTTTAGTTTTGGACTAAGATACTAACCAGGCAATACAATCGCAAGACTATGTTAAGCACTCGTTGCAAACGAGCCAAGGAAGGCGCGCAAGGAAGGGCGATACAATCGCAAG
Organism: Mucilaginibacter sp.; assembly: GCA_039918195.1. Lineage (GTDB taxonomy): Bacteria > Bacteroidota > Bacteroidia > Sphingobacteriales > Sphingobacteriaceae > Mucilaginibacter. The sequence continues at coordinate 8,686 of JBDSIC010000141.1, read as the reverse complement.
ACCATGTTAAGCACTCGTTGCAAACGAGTGCAAGGAAGGTTGCAAACGAGCGCAAGGAAGGGCGATACAATCACAAGACCATGTTAAGCACTCGTCACAGACGAGCGCAAGGAAGGTTTTTGGCACCACTTTTACTTGCGCTCGTTTGCAACTAAGGTTTTTATTTTATGCAAATTATCCTTATGTTTAAATAATTATTGTCATGAGAAATCTTATCCTTTTTATTATTTCCTCTTTGATGCCTATTAGTGTATTGGCAAGGCAGGGGAATAGTGCAGATACATTAAAGTTTAACCAACGCTATACCCAATGTGAAAAGAAATGGGTGGTGCTTTCTAAAGCAGATACCGCGAACGACTATTCATACGGGTATATCTACATTGATAGCCAGGCAGGCTTTACTTATCAATTAGCAGGAAAACTTAAAATAGATGCCGGGGGGAAATATGTTGGCGACACAAGTATTTTTACAGGGACATCAGTTAAATATAGGATTGCGCCAACCTGGAAAAACGTAGCGCTGTTACCTGCTGCCCATTTTAAAGAACTTAATATAAAAGGCGAACCCCACTGGGTAAAAAATTATTACACCTACACCGATACGGTTTTACATAATTATAGGTGGGGCTGGATATATAACGATTTACACCAGTGTGATATAGCATTGATATACCTGCTTGATGCATACAAAAGAAACCCGGAATTTAACGGGCTTGAATTTGAGATAGTATTTGCTTATAATGAATTGCGCAGGCATGATGATGCCATAAGCTTTTTGGAAGCCTCTCTTAAAAGACATCCTGACAACGTATTATCATATCGAGAACTGGGTTATGCCTATTTAAATAAAGGAGAATATGATAAAGCCATTTATCATTATAAACAGGGCATTGAAAAGTGCAGTAAAGAACAAGCCGATGTGAAAAGTGAAATGGCGTTTAATATGGCTGATGCATACAAAAAGGCGGGTAACGAGCAAGAAAATAGAAATTGGTTGGTTAAAGCCAAAGAGTGGGCGCCGCCCGGATCTGCAATATATAATCACCTTATAAAACAAGGGCTATAACAACTTCCCTTGCGCTCGTTTGCAACGAGTGCTTAACGTGGGCTAACGTTTGCAACGTGTACATCAACTAAGTATTTAACTTCCTGATAACCCCAATTTTACACTAATATCACCCAAAAACCGCCCCGCCCCACCCGCCGGGCACCAACCTTCAAACTTTTTTCACCCAACCGCTTGATAATAAAAAAATTGTGCCTACCTTTGCAGTCCTTAAAATAAGGATAAAACTGTAAATACAAAAAAGGAAAAATGCCTACTATTCAGCAATTAGTTAGAAAAGGTAGAGTAGCTATGGTCGACAAGAGTAAGTCACCAGCGTTGGACAGCTGTCCACAGCGAAGAGGAGTATGCACACGCGTGTATACCACTACCCCTAAGAAACCAAACTCAGCAATGCGTAAAGTTGCCCGTGTGCGCTTAACCAACGGTAAAGAAGTAAATGCTTATATCCCCGGTGAAGGTCACAACTTACAGGAGCACTCTATTGTATTAATCCGCGGTGGTCGTGTTAAAGACTTACCGGGTGTACGTTACCACATCATCCGTGGCGCGTTAGATACTTCAGGTGTTGCCGGCCGTAACCAGCGTCGTTCTAAATATGGTACTAAACGCCCTAAACCAGGCCAGGCAGCTGCCGCCCCTGCAAAAGGTAAAAAGAAATAATTAAAGGAGGATAGTAATAATGAGAAAGTCAAAACCAAAAAAGAGAATTCTCCTTCCTGATCCAAAATTCAATGATACTTTGGTAACCAGGTTTGTAAATAACATGATGTATGACGGCAAAAAGTCGACCGCGTACGCCATATTCTATAACGCAGTTGAAATAGTTGAGAAAAAAACCAGCGAAAGCGGTTTAGAGACCTGGAAAAAGGCTTTAAACAACGTTATGCCTGCTGTTGAAGTAAAGTCTCGTCGTGTAGGTGGTGCTAACTTCCAGGTTCCAACTGAGGTTCGCCCGGAGCGTAAAGTTGCTTTAGGTATGAAATGGTTAATTAGCTACGCACGTAAACGCGGCGAAAAAACCATGATGGAAAAATTGGCCGGCGAGATCATGTCTGCTGCCAAAGGTGAAGGTGCTGCTGTTAAAAAGAAAGAAGATACGCACAAAATGGCCGAGGCCAACAAGGCGTTCTCACACTTCCGTTTCTAATGAGTGAATTACTGAGTGAGTGAATTAGTGAATAAAGTGGTTTTTGAATCACTAATTCACTAAATCACTCATTCACTCAATAAAAATAATATGTCAAGAGATCTTAAATATACAAGAAACATAGGTATTGCCGCTCACATTGATGCCGGTAAAACCACCACTACCGAACGTATACTGTACTACTCGGGTGTTAGCCATAAAATTGGTGAGGTGCACGAAGGTGCTGCAACAATGGACTGGATGGCACAGGAGCAGGAGCGTGGTATCACTATCACTTCGGCAGCTACTACTGTTGGCTGGAAATACCGTGGCGATAACTACCACATTAACATTATTGATACACCGGGACACGTGGATTTTACCGTTGAGGTAAACCGCTCGTTACGTGTATTAGATGGTTTGGTGTTCTTATTTTCGGCAGTTGATGGTGTTGAGCCGCAATCAGAAACTAACTGGCGCCTTGCTAACAACTATAATGTTGCACGTATAGGTTTCGTTAACAAAATGGACCGCTCTGGCGCCGACTTTTTAAATGTTGTAAAACAGGTAAAAAGCATGTTAGGCAGTAACGCTGTTCCGCTTCAGTTGCCAATTGGCGCCGAGGAGAACTTTAAAGGCGTTATCGACCTGATCAACTGGAGAGGTATTGTTTGGAATGAGCACGATAAAGGGATGACCTTTACCGAAGTGCCTATCCCTGAGGATATGATCGAGGAAGCTACCGAGTGGAGAGAGAAGTTACTGGAATCAGTAGCTGATTATGATGAGACGTTAATGGAGAAATTCTTTGACGCCCCTGAATCGATCACTGAGCGCGAAATTTTAGACGCGTTGCGTAAAGCAGTGTTAGATGCTAAAATTGTACCTATGGTTTGCGGTTCATCTTTCAAAAACAAAGGTGTACAAACCATGCTTGATTATGTGATGGAACTGTTGCCTTCACCTATGGATGTTGAAGGTATCATCGGTACCCATCCTGATACCGGCGAAGAAATTTTACGCAGGCCGTCAGAAAAAGAACCGTTTGCTGCTTTAGCATTTAAAATTGCAACCGACCCGTTTGTGGGCCGTTTATGCTTTATCCGTGTTTACTCAGGTAACCTGGAAGCCGGTTCATATGTGCACAACATGCGGTCTGACAATAAAGAGCGTATATCACGTATATTCCAGATGCACGCTAACAAGCAAAACCCTATACCTAACGTAGGTGCAGGTGATATTGCCGCGGTAGTGGGCTTTAAAGATATTAAAACAGGCGATACCCTGTGCGACGAGAAACACCCGATCATCCTTGAATCGATGAATTTCCCTGAGCCGGTTATCGGTTTGGCTATTGAGCCTAAAACTCAGGCCGATGTTGATAAATTAGGTATTGCTTTAGGTAAATTATCTGAAGAGGATCCTACCTTCCACGTAAAGTCAGATGAAGAAACCGGCCAAACCGTAATTTCGGGTATGGGCGAGCTTCACCTTGATATCATCATGGACCGCTTAAAACGTGAGTTTAAAGTAGAGGTTAACCAGGGCGCGCCGCAGGTAGCTTACAAAGAAGCTATTACAGGTACTGTACAACACCGCGAAACATACAAGAAACAAACCGGTGGCCGTGGTAAATTTGCTGATATACAAGTTATATTATCGCCAAATGACGAAGGTAAAGAAGGCTTACAGTTTGTGAACGAAATTAGCGGTGGTTCAATACCACGTGAGTTTATTCCATCTGTTGAAAAAGGCTTTGCAGCTTCAATGGTTAATGGTGTATTAGCAGGTTACCCGTTAACCAGCTTAAAAGTAAGGTTGATCGATGGTTCATTCCACGCGGTCGATTCAGACGCATTATCGTTTGAGTTAGCCGGTAAAATGGCTTACCGCGAGGCATTGCCAAGGTGTAAACCGGTATTGCTTGAGCCTATCATGAAAATTGAGATACTTACCCCTGAAGAAAACATGGGTGACGTTATCGGTGACATGAACCGTCGTCGTGGCCAGCTTTTGGGTATGGACACACGTGCCGGTGCACAGGTAATTAAAGCTACTGTACCACTTTCAGAAATGTTTGGTTATGTAACCCAGTTACGTACCATCACTTCGGGCCGTGCAACTTCAACCATGGAATTTGACCACTACGCCGAAGCGCCTAAAAACGTACAGGAAGAAGTAGTTGCCAAAGTTAAAGGTGCAAGGGCAGCAGCTAATGCTTAAATAATTAGTGATTGAGTGAGTTAGCGATTTAGTGAGTTTTAAAATTCACTCATTCACCAACTCACTCATTCACTCCATAAATAAACAAACCGATCAACTATAACTAATAGCTCTTATAGCTGGTTAAAAAACAAAAACAAAATGAGCCAAAGAATCAGGATCAAATTAAAATCATACGATTACAATTTGGTTGACAAGTCAGCCGAGAAGATCGTAAAAACAGTAAAGCCAACAGGTGCTGTAGTTAGCGGACCACTTCCGTTACCAACCGAAAAGAAAGTGTTCACCGTTTTGCGTTCACCGCACGTAAACAAAAAAGCGCGCGAGCAATTCCAATTGTGTTCATACAAACGTTTGTTAGACATCTACAGTTCAAACTCAAAAACTGTTGACGCACTGATGAAACTTGAATTGCCAAGCGGCGTTGAAGTTGAGATAAAAGTGTAAGTAGCTGCGCTGAGATTCAAGAGTTAAGATTCAAGAATCAAGATATAGAAAAGCCATTCCGTGAGGAGTGGCTTTTTTGTTTGCTGGTGCTTATTTTATAATTAATTGACTATTTTTGAATATGAGTACTTATGTAATAACCCCGACAAATGAGCAGGAAAAAGTTGTAAAAGCTTTTCTGGAAGCATTAGAGATATCTTTTGTTAAAGATAGCGAAGATGAATTGCCACCGCACGTGTTAGCTGGCATAGCCAAGGGTAAAGCTGATATTGAAGCCGGAAGATTTATTACTCTCGAAGAATTTAAGGCTAAGTTTCCTGTCAAATAATGATCTATAAAGTAATTTTCTCTGACGAAGCAACTTCCACTTTTGAATCTATAGGACAGCAAATTCAAGCTAAATGGAGCGAAAGGGAAGTTAATGAATTTAGGAAAAAGAGTTACAGTATTGTTGAAATGATTAGCAAACACCCCTTGATGTTTAAGGCATTAGGCAACGATCCAAGCGTTCGAAAGGCTTTTATTCATAAAAATTGTTCGATGTTTTACTTTGTAGGAGATAATTATATTGAATTGTTATTCTTTTGGGATAACAGGCAAGATCCCATCTTTATTTAACCGACAGATTGAATAAATACCCTCACCTAATACAATGATCATGCTCCTGCCAGTATATCAGCTCGATATATAGCTGATTGGCAATCGCCAGTTCTGCGCGTAATTTTTCCAGTTGCATAGTTAGTTGCTTTTTGTCTATACCCGCCGGGTACGACATATAGGATATCACATTGCCGGTTTGCGAATTAATTAGTTCGTAATGTTCAAGTTCTTGGTCCATGACATTAAAAATTAAGTGAAATTTAATAACGGGAATTGTAACAGGTATTATAAACAACCGATTTGCTTAGCGGTGATTTCGGTAAACAAATTTTAGAGGTAAACGTGGAAGCGTAAAAATATTAAACCTTAACGCTGTATAATGGTTACCTATTATAACGAGCCATTCAGGAAAATCGTGCCTTACACTGAAAATTATGTTATCACTTAATCTGTTACACGCCATGGCCATCAAAAATGAAGGGACAAGAATACCCGCCAAACCAGTTAAGGAAGCAAAATTGCAGACGCAGCTGCCCATAAGCGAAAAAGATGAAGTTAAAAAAGCCGAAGAACGGTTAAACAAGCACACCATACCAGGCGCTGCCGCTGATCTGAAAAACAGGGCCGGCAAATAGCGCTTTCATATTGCAGAGTGTATTTGTAGGTGGTTTATGCTATTTTTGCCCGCAACTTCCTGTTATGCGATATCCTGTTTGTATTTATTTCATTTTTATAGCCATGCTGTCAGCCTGCCACTCCCGCGAGGCTGAAAGGAACAAAATAATAAAAGACTATATACGCCCCATACCCGGCAAAGATGAGCCGGTTTCTGTAAAACGTATAGAAAAAGGCAAAGTGCTGGTGGCTTACGCCGATTGCTATACCTGCCATAAGGAGGATGAGCGCTCATTTGGCCCTGCCTTTAACGATGTGGCCAAAAGGTACCCGGCAAACAAAGTATTTACACAAATGCTGGCGCAAAAAATAATCATGGGCGGCAAAGGCAGTTGGGGTAATGCGGTAATGCTGTCGCATCCCAAACTGTCAGTTAAATACGCCGAAGATATGGCGGCCTATGTGCTTTCGTTAGAAGAATAAGTTTACGATATTTATGCCAATATGGTCAGTATAGAAAAATTTCGTGGGCTCGTACTTTCATTTCCTGAAGCAACGGAGCAGCCCCACTTTGAAAAAACATCCTTCAGGATAAATAAAAAAATATTTGCCACGCTGGATGTTCCAAAACGGCAGGCGTGCATAAAACTATCGGAAATTGAACAGGATGTATTTTCTCTGGCCGACAATACCATTATCTTCCCCGTTCCCAACAAATGGGGCAAACAGGGCTGGACATTGATCAACCTTGACAAAGTGCACGAGGATCTGCTGGCTGATGCCCTGATGGTTTCGTTTTGCCATGTAGCGCCAAAAAAGTTAGCGGGACAGGTAAGGCCAACCACCGGCAATAACTAAATTTACAGGATGGAGGATGCACCTTACAATTTGAATGGCCGGATATGGATGGAGGTGAACAGCGGGAAAGTGCTGGGGCATGGCCGTGTCGAACTGCTTGAGCGGATACAGGCCTCCGGCTCCATACGCCAGGCAGCCCTGCAAATGAAAATGTCGTACAAACAGGCCTGGGACCTGGTTAATCATATCAATTCAAATTTCGAGTCGCCCATTGTTATTTCTCACCGTGGCGGCAAGGGCGGGGGCAATGCTGTAGTAACAGAAGCCGGCTTAAACCTGATCAGTCATTTTCATTTATTACAGGAAAAATTTAACGCGTTTTTGAAAGAGAATAACGGCAGCGTTCAAATATAAATAGCCGGAACACACTCTAAAACGCTCATAAAAGTATCGTTATATAAATAAAAATATAACGATATTACGACCATGAAATTTCAACCCCTCGCCACAATTTTAGCCCTTACTTTTTTAACCCTTATTTTTAATGCCGATGCCAATGCGCAGGTAAGCGATACCGGCAGGCACATATTCCGGTTGGGGCAGGTAACCATTACCGGCACTAAGGATAGTTTACGGTCGGATAAAATAAACGCGGCCACTATAAATTTGTATAACCGCTTAAATGTAGGGCAGGCGCTTAACCTGTTGCCGGGAATAACGCTTTCGGCGGTTGGCCCGCGTAACGAATCGGCTGTTAATGTGCGTGGGTTTGATATACGGCAGGTGCCCATTTACCTGGATGGCATACCATTATATGTGCCTTACGATGGCTATGTAGATCTTGCCCGATATAACACCTTTAATTTGTCGCAAATACAGGTAGCCAAAGGTTACTCATCCGTTTTATTTGGCCCCAATGCCGAGGGCGGCGCTATTAACCTGGTTAGCCGTAAACCGGTTAAGCCGTTTGAACTGGAAGCCATTGCGGGTTACTTAAACGGGGGTTACCGGCTAAACACCAATATCGGCTCAAAAATTAACAAATTGTATTATGAAATGGGTGTTTCGCAACTAAAGCGCGACTTTTTCCCGCTATCTAAATCATTCGCTCCCGTTAAGAACGAAGATGGGGGTCGCCGCAACAACTCATACACTGATGATATTAATTTAAGCGGAAAAGTCGGGTTCACCCCAACAGCCGGGCAGGAATATGTAGTGGGCTACAATTATCACCACGGCACAAAAGGTACGCCGGTATATGCCGGCACTGACGATAAGAACGGGCTGTTTAAAAACCCCCGCTTTTGGAAATGGCCGGTGTGGGATACGCAAAGCCTGTATTTTATCAGCAATAATAAAATAGGCAGTGCCAATAGCATCAAAACCACCTGGTATTACGATCAGTTTAAAAATAAGCTAACCAGTTATGATGATGCCACCTATAGTGCACAAACCAAAGGGTATGCCTTTACCAGTATTTACAACGACTATACTTTAGGCAGCAGTGTTATTTTCGAAAACACCTCTGTAAAAAATAACAGCCTGAGCATTGCCGCCCATTTTAAACAGGATGTGCATCGTGAACACAATGTTAGCGAAGAGGTACGCCGCAACGCCGATAATAACTTTACCATCGGTGCCGAAGATACCTACCACTTTACCGATGCCTTAAAGTTAAATGCCGGTTTAAGCTTTATGAACAGGCAGAGTACAGCTACCCAGCAGTATATTAAAAATGTATTGTCGGACCTGCCCGCAAACAGCAACAGCGCCTGGAATTTACAGGGCATGTTACAATACGACATTGA
>JBDSIC010000140.1:0-3805 GCA_039918195.1 Mucilaginibacter sp. | reverse complement strand
GGCCAGCTAAAGTCATCTATCCAGGCAACTTCGCCGCCATTTTGCCAGCCACCGTCCCAACTTTGCGAACCCTGAACAGCAAATTGTATCTCAAATAACGACTCATCATTGTTTTGATGATCAAATTCGTGTACGTCCACAAAATTTGGCATCAGGTGGTAGTTGTTTGTTAGTTCGGAATTATTAAAGGCGGCTAAAGCAGCAGTATAATTTTTTAACCACATTTGTGCCGAGCCCTCATAAGCGTAAGCGGCACCTTTAGTAGCGCGGCCTAATTCAGATGCAGGTAGGGTTGTTTTTGATTGCAACAATTGCTCGGCCATTTTCATATCGGCCACTACTTGCTTAAATACCTCGTCCTGTGTACTTCTTGGTGTTAAACCATTGCCTGGTAGTGCGCTTAGTTCAAGGGGTACGCCTCCAAAAGTGCCACCAAGATAATAGTAATATAAACCACGTAAAAAGTATGCCTCGCCTGTAAGCCTGTCTGCCAGTTCGGGAGTAACAACGCCTTTATCTTTTGATTTAGCGATAATTGATAACGCGGAGTTTGCACGCACTATTCCAAAGTAAGCGTTTGACCAAAATACGTATAATGCAGCGAAATCTGAATTTATGGTGTAGTTATTCCATACAATATCTGCCCCATAATTATAAAAATCATGGGTTTGAAAATTTGCATAATACCATATTGATTTTTTCAACAAATCGGCGTTCTGGAAGCTATCATATATACTGTTTACCAGCGCGACCACATCCCCCGATTTTTGGAAGGTAGCTTCTTCTGAAGAAGCAAACTTGTTTGTTTGCTTTAAAAAGCTTTTTTTACAGGCCATCGGCATAAGCAAGGCACCGCCAAGAGCCAATATTGTTATATGTTTTTTAGTTATTTTCATGTCTTTAATATTTTAATCTTACCTAATTAAAAAGTCACGTTAACACCAAGAGTGTAAAATTTCGACCCCGGATATGTGCCATTATCAATCCCGTTTTGTGTGGGGCTGCCACCTTGTATACCAATTTCAGGATCTAAACCACTGTAGCCGGTAATAGTGAGCAGGTTTTGCGTTGAGAAATATAATCTTGCTTTTGATACAGCGAATTTTTGACTAAATGCCGCAGGCAACGTATATCCAAACGTAAGGTTCTTTAATTTAAGGAAACTGCCGTCTTCTATCCAGGCGCTTGATGGTGCGTTGCTCCCTATACCATTATCAGTATAAGTAGCTCTTGAAAATTCGTTAGATGGATTGTTGGGTGTCCAGCGATTGTTATAATACTCCACACTAATGTTTTCTACACCCACAAAACCACGGTTTTGAAAACTTTGCAGGCTGCTCTTCTGGTAGTTAAGTATCTTGTTGCCAGACATGCCATAGAAGTAAATGTTAATATCAAATGCCTTGTAAGATGCGTCGAGATTCAAGCCACCAAAGAATTTCGGTTGCGGGCTTCCCAAGGCAATCTGGTCGCTGGGGGTTACTTGTCCGTCGCCATTTGTGTCGGCAAAATAACGGTCGCCCGGTTTAGTCGCCGCTTTTTGATAGAATGGATTAGAAGGATTTTTTAATGCTGCCGATGCATTAAGGGCATCTATCTGCGATTGCGATTGGAATATCCCTAATGATTGATATCCATAAAACTCGCCAACCGGCTTACCTACATAAGTTCTGGTGAAAGTTGTCCAACCCTCACCGGTCAAGGTAAGTGTTCCTAAATTACCTATAAAGTCTGTTCCTGATTTAACCTCGGTAAGTTTATTCTTGATCGCCGAGAACGTCAAACCTATACCGTAATGGAAATCGTTAACGGTTTTATTGTAATTGATAGTTACCTCGAAACCTTTGTTTGTCATTGCCCCTACATTTTGTATTAGTATTGGATAGCCGGTTTGTACAGATGGTACGAAAGGCAATAAAAAGTTCTTAGATTTTCTTCTAAACCAGTCCACAGTTACATTAAGATCGCCCTTCAAAAAAGATATATCCATACCTATATCTGTCATATAATTAGTTTCCCAGCTTAGGAACGGATTGTCCGGTTGGATAGGAGCATAACCCGGCTGAAATATTTTGCCAAAGGGGTAACCAAGGTTACCACTGTTAGCCGGTGGCAACCCGGTATTGTACAAGCCTTGATATCCAAAACCTCCAATACCACGTTCATTACCAACTTCGCCATAACTACCACGGAATTTCAATTCGGCTAGCCAGCTAACGTCTTTTAAAAATGATTCTTCTTTGGCACGCCATGCAACCGCTGCGGAAGGGAATATGCCATATTGATGTCCTTCGTCAAACTTAGATGAGCCGTCTCTACGTACAGTACCTGTTATCAGGTATCTGTCGGCAAATTTATAAGTTAAACGGGCAAATTCGGATGCTAATGAAGTTGTAGTTTTACCATTAGCTCCCGCTGGAAGTAATAAGTTAGTGCCTTGCGCAAGGTCACGAATAGTGCTGTTGGGTGGAATAACACTACCGCCGTTTGAAAGATTATCAATATGTTGAGCCGAAACGCCACCTACAAAACTGATAGCATGTTTCCCGAAGGTTTTATCGTACGCTATGGTATTTTCCCACAACCATTCAAACGATTGCCTTTGGTTTTGGCTATATAAAGCATTGGTTGGTACTGCACCGGGATATTGCGATTTTATACGCGCATCTTCGGGCTGAAAGAACGATCCTGAGAAGGCACTGAAATTGATACCTCCGTTTGTTTTAACCCTTAAACCTTCTAATAAGGTAACCTCTAATGAGGAAGTAGTTAATAAATAATGGTTGAGATTTTCATACTCGTTGCTTTCGAGTGTATAAACCGGATTATTGTATTTGGATGTATAGGTGTTATCAGGATTGAAAAAGCCGTAGTTGCCTTTAGAATCCTTTATTTCACTGGTTAATTTATTACCACCGTCAAGCGTAGGTATCAACTGCGTTAAGTTACCTAATGAGCCTGTTCCATATGGATTATTTGAATTTTGATAGCTGTATTTAACGCTTGTGGATGACTTTAACCATGTAGTTGGCTGATAATCAAGATTAGCACCAAGACTTAAACGTTTGAAGTACGATTTCAATACAATGCCTTTTTGATCGTAATAGGCAATGGAAACCGCCGATTGAGTTTTGTCGCTGCCGCCGCGTATGCCAATGTTATAGCTTTGGGTTAAACCATTCTGGTAAAGCGCATCCTGCCAATCTATATTGGTAAGTTTTGATGGACTGTTCCATTCAGGTAATATACTGAAATTGGCATCCTGTTTGTTAAGCTCAAGCGCAAGGGTAGCCCATTGCTCAGCATTTAACACATCATAAAACTTTGGTTTGCTTTGAAACGAAGTGTAAGCATCTACAGAAAGTTGTGTAGTTCCTTTTTTGCCTTTTTTGGTGGTTATAATCACAACGCCATTAGCCGCGCGCACACCATAAATAGCTGTTGCTGATGCATCTTTCAAAACATCTATCGTAGCAATCTCGTTAGGGTTTAGATTGTTTAGGCCGCCTATTATTGGGTAACCGTCTACAACGTATAACGGACCGTTGCCATTGGTTCCAAGGCTACCTGTACCCCTTATTAAAACGTTTACGTTACCGCCGGGCGAGCCATCGTTTGTAGTAACCTGCACACCGGCCGCGCGGCCCTGTAATGCCTGCTCTACCGAGGGTACCGGAAGTTTAGCGATCGTTTCGGCACTGATGGAGCTGACAGAACCGGTTAAGTCCTTCCGCTGTGTTGTTCCGTAGCCAATTACTCCAATGTCCTGGAGCGATTTGCTTTCGGATGACAGCATGACGTTAAT
>JBDSIC010000139.1:0-4960 GCA_039918195.1 Mucilaginibacter sp. | reverse complement strand
TTCCCGCAATTTTTACATTCAGTAAGGTGAGGTGTTGCTGCTTTTTGCATAGATAGCGGACAAGGTAGTTTTACCGTAAATATAAAAGTTCATGCCGATAAAAATAACCGGAAACGTATTTATTGATATAAAATGGTTACTCGAAAAAGCAGCCACCAAACCCGAGATAGATATGGTAAAAGCTCCTTGGGGCGTGAGCCTAACGCGGATGCCTTTTCAGAATCGATAAGGGTGAAGTAAAGTGCAATTCCTTCTGTCATGCTGACCCCCCGATAGCTATCGGGTTTGTTTCAGTATCTGATATGATATTCCCGCCGTGCATTTGAGGTGCTGAAACATGTTCAGCATGACGTTTTTGTATATTTTATTTACTCGCATTCTCCCTAACATCCTCAAAGCTGATCGGGTTTATCAATTCCCCATTTTTAAATACCAAACGCAATTCATCCGGCAGCTCAGCATGTTCGTGCTGGTTTACAGTTTTGTAATTGCCATTCAACTTCACCAGCTTTAATCGTCCGCCCTTGCTCTTTTTAAAGCTGGCGGTAATGTTGCCTTGTGCGTCCATTTCGGTGGGGTTTTTCTCTACGGCCACTTCCTTACCGTTGATGACGGCGCTGCTGCATTTAAGGGCGAATTTTTGGGTGTCGCGGTCTACCTTTTGCAGCAGGGCGCCGCCCATGCCCAGCACCAGGTTCTCGGCGCTGATGCCATTAGCTTTCAGGGCGCTGTATATCTCTTTTATAGCTTCGTAATTCACGCCGTCGCCCTGTATAAACCGCACTTGCGGGGGTAAAACCTTGTAGCCTTTGGCATTGGTGGTAAAGCCAAATTTGTTAAATAATATGCCGAACAGTTTAAGCATGGTAGTTACCGGGTCACCGCTGTCGGGGCGTATCACCAGGGTGCCTTCGCGGGCGAGTATCTCGTCTTTTAAGGCAGTGCCCCAGTAGTCTTCGCAGGCCTTAAAAATGTTGTAGCTGTCGGATACGCAGGCAATTATCCCGGTAGGGAAGGCGTGCAGTACATGTTTTAACACATCCAGTTCGCCGGTTTTGCCCAGCAGGGTACATATGCTGTGCTCGGTGGCGGGTATGCTTTGCCCGTAAACCTTTTTTGCATCATAGTAATTAATAGCCATAGCCGAGCCGGCCAAATTATCGCTGCCGTTAAAACTGAGCAGGTGGGCAGCACCGCCTAACTTGGCACTCTCTACACTGCTTACCCCGCGGAAACCAAAGTCATTCAGCACAAAGCCTATCCCCGCTTCGGCACCGTCGCTGGCGGTTTCGGCGTAATATTGGGTAACTATCTTTTTTACCTGGTTGCTTAAGGTCGCCACGGTACAAGGGTACCATACCTGCATCAGTAGGGTCTCTAAAAAATTGGTCAGCCAGTAGCATTCCGGGTCAGTGTTTTCAATGGTCATCAGCACGTTGCTGGTAGGCACAGGGGTGCCTTCGGCTACGGCATGTATTTTTACCGGTAAGCGGCCATTATGCTTATCCAGTATATATTGGAATTTTTCTTTGCCAAACACATCGTCGCGGCCAAATACCTGTGTTAAAAAGCCTTCAGCTTCGTCAAGGTCCTGCTGGGTAAAGGCTTCACCTTGCAGGTATTCCTTTAAAAAATATTGCAGGCCGAAAAATATCGTTTCGTTGAACACGCCCCCGCGACTTTCGAGGTAGCTGTATACCTGCGTGGTGCCGGGGTAGTAAAATTTGTGGTGGGCATATTTATAGGCGTCGGCTAACAGGATGAGGTTTTCGCGTTTCATGATATGTGTCGGCTATTAGATTTTTTATGGCTAAATGTAAATATTTTTTAATACACTATGCTAATTAATAAGTAGTTATGCCGTATATAGAAATACAAAAAGCCCTATATCGCTATAAGGCTTTTGTGTGAATAAATGATTGTATAAGCTTAGAAAGCTAAACCAACATTAATGCTGGATACACTGTTTCTTACTGCTGACCCTGAGTTGTTTTTAAACACGTCGGTAGCACCGCCTTGTCCGTTCAGCTCAATAAACAATTTGGTTTTTTCCGAAACCGGGAATTTTACGCCGATACCGATATCCAAACCAACATCTGTGCTGTTAAAAAAGGCTTTGATATCGCTGTTACCGGTAGTTTCTTTAGCGCTTAACAGGAAACCAACATAAGGGCCAAACTGCAGGTACCAGTTTTTGGTGCCGCCGAAATGCCAGTTAGCCATTACCGGTACAGTGATGTAAGTCAATTGAAAATCGGTAGTTGTAGAGTTATAGAAACCCCTGTCCCAGCCTTTTTGATCATAGATAGCACGGCCTTTAATGCTCCAGCTTTCAGAAAAATAATGATCCAGGGAAACGCCTAAGTTAAATGCTTGCCTGTAGTCGGTGTTGGTTTGGCCGCTTGATGTAACAGTTGCTAAATTGTAGCCAATGTTAACGCCGATTTCGTTAGTGCCTTTTTCCTGTGAAAATGCAGTTGTGCCAAGGCACAATACAATAATGATTGTTGTAAAAAATTTGTTCATAAAATATGATAAAGTTTAAAATTTGGGCGAATATAATGATTTGGCTTGTAAAATAAATGATATAAATTGTTCGGGTAGGGTATAGTATATAATTACAGCTAAATCAAGACAGGTCAGGATAGATGACTTAGAAATGGAGGTATATTTATGCCATCCAATTATCTCATAAAATCAATTATCTAATTAATGAAATATAAAAACCTGTTTGCTGCCGCTACCATACTGTCCGGTTTATCTAATACGGTATCCGCGCAGAATACCCCCATGCAAAAAAACTTTTTAACGCCGCCCGATTCGAGCAAACCCGGTTTGTACTGGTACTGGATCAGCGGTAATGTGTCTAAAGAAGGTGTGGTAAAAGACCTTGAATCAATGGCAAAAGTGGGTATCGGCAGGGCATTTATTGGCAACATAGGTTTGTCTGACGTGCCTGAAGGTAAAGTTAAAATGTTTACCGATGATTGGTGGGGTGTGGTAAAAACCGCCATTAAAACGGGCGATAAAGTTGGGGTTGACATAGGCATGTTCAACAGCCCCGGCTGGAGCCAGAGCGGCGGGCCCTGGGTAAAACCAACCGAAGCTATGCGTTACCTGGCATCAACAGAAATAACAGTAACCGGGCCGAAGAAGATATCCGTTAAAATGGAGGAGGCCGGCAAGGATTTCCAGGACGTAGCCGTACTGGCATTCCCCGCGAAAACTATTAGCCAAATAGCCGAACTAAAACCGGTGGTAACAACCAGCCTGCCGGTAAATAATGTGGCTAACATGGTTGATGGTAATATAAAAACAGATGCCGCCTTTACGCAGGAGGTATTGAATAAAAAAGAATTGAGCATTGATATACAGGCAGGTAAGGCACTTAACGCGCAAAGCCTGTTGCTATATATTACGCATGGCTCTATAAACGCCAAAGGCGATCTACAGGTGGAAATTGGAGGCGGTTTCAAGTCTGTAAAAAAGTTCGCGGTGCAAAGGTATAATGCGGCGTTAAATGTGGGTTTTATTCCGTACGGCCCGGTGGTAGTATCGTTCCCTGCGGTTGCTGCCACCAAATTCAGGCTTGTTTTAAGCGATATTTCAGGCGGCGATATCGGTATTGCCGAACTGCAGCTTACCGACCAGCCATATTTGGAAAATTATATTGAAAAGCAACTGGGCAAAATGTTCCAGACACCGCTGCCGTTGTGGAACGAATACCAATGGAAAACCCAGGATGAAGCTAAAGATTGGGCTGCTTATACCGACCCGGCCAAAGTGCTGAATATCACATCGTCATTATCAAAAGATGGTATGCTGAACTGGACCCCGCCAAAAGGCAAATGGACAATTGTACGCTACGGTATGCTGCCAACAGGTGTAACCAATTCGCCTGCCCCGCCGGAAGGTACGGGCATGGAGGTGGACAAAATGAATAAAGAGTCATTAGTAACGCTATACAATTCCTACATCGGCGAGGTAATAAAAAGAATACCCGCCGAAGATAGGAAGGCTTTTAAATATGTAGTAGCCGACAGTTACGAAACCGGCTCGCAAAACTGGACCGACAGCCTTGCGGCTAAATTTATCGATCAGTATGGCTATAATCCTTTGCCTTACCTGCCGGTACTGTCGGGCAGGGTAGTAGGCAGTGCCGACGAAAGCGACCGCTTTTTATGGGACCTGCGCAGGTTTGTTGCCGATAAGGTAGCTTACGAGTATGTAGGCGGCTTGCGCGAGCTATGTCATAGAGATGGCCTTAGCCTTTGGCTTGAAAATTACGGGCACTGGGGCTTCCCTTCGGAGTTTTTAAAATACGGCGGCCAGTCAGACGAAGTGGGCGGCGAGTTTTGGAATGAAGGTGACCTGGGTAGTATTGAATGCAAAGCCGCATCGTCATCAGCACACATCTACGGTAAAAATAAGGTTTCGGCCGAGTCATTTACAGCAGGCTATTTCACCTACGGACGATACCCGGCACTATTAAAAAAGAAAGGCGACTGGTCGTTTACCGAGGGGATAAACAATACCATATTGCACGTGTATATCACCCAGCCATATGATGATAAAGTACCGGGGGTAAATGCCGGTTTCAGTACCGAATTTAACCGCAACAATACCTGGTTTTACCAGGGGAGCGCCTTTATTGATTATCTACGCCGCTGTAACTATACACTGCAGCAGGGCAAACCTGTTAACGATGTAGCCTATTTTATTGGTGAGGACGCGCCAAAAATGACCGGTGTGCGCGACCCCGAACTGCCAAAAGGCTACGGGTACGATTATATTAACGCCGAAGTGATTGAAAGCCGTTTGACGGTAAAAGACGGCAGGCTGGTACTGCCCGATAGCACAAGCTACCGCATATTGGTATTGCCAAAATTGCAAACTATGCGCCCGCAACTATTGGCCAAAATTAAGGAACTGGTAAATGCAGGCGCGGTTATTTTAGGCC
>JBDSIC010000138.1:0-4530 GCA_039918195.1 Mucilaginibacter sp. | reverse complement strand
TATTTGCGAAGTTACAAAAATCATACTGCTTTGAGTTTTTCATCCTTTATAGCCGGCCGGATAACCTTCAGGTCAAAACGCACCTTCTCTAAACTGATTGTGCGCATAGCCGTTATCGGCATTATGCTGGGGCTGGGGGTAATGATACTTTCGCTGGCCATAGTGCAGGGGTTTAAGCAGGAGATACGCGAGAAGATACGCGGCTTCTCGGGCGATATACAGGTAGTAAAGTTCGACCTGAATAATTCCTATGAAAATTCCCCCTTTATTGGTGATGACGATTTTGTAGAGGCGGCACGCAAGAATAAACTCATCACCCACATTATGCCTTTTGCCATAAAGCCCGGCATCATCAAGGCTAATGACGAGATAGAGGGTGTTGTATTAAAGGGAGTTGATAAGCAGTACGACTGGCAATTTTTTAAACAGACACTTATAGAAGGTAAGGTAATTGACTTCAGCGATTCCGTAGCCGCGCAAAAGCAGATCATGGTATCGCAACGCATTGCCGACAGGCTGAAGCTGAAGGTAGGTGACGACCTGCTGATGTATTTTGTACAGGAACCTTTACGTAAGCGAAAATTTACCATTTGCGGCATATACAGCGCCGGTATTGACGAGGTGGATAAAATATATGTAATAGGCAGCCTATCGCTTATACAACGGCTTAACGACTGGGGCCGCGACGAGATAGGGGGCTACGAAGTACGTACAGCCAATTTCGACGACTTGCAAAAGGCCGACGAATTTTTGGAAAAGACGATGCCCATCAGGCTAAAATCGTACGCTATAACTGAAATTTACCCCACTGTTTTTGAGTGGCTCACCATGATAGATGTAAACGACCGCGTGATGCTGATACTGATGCTGGTGGTAGCGGTCATCAATATGATATCGGCCCTGCTGATCATGATACTGGAGCGCACCGCCATGATAGGGATATTTAAGGCGATGGGTGCCTCGAACTGGAGCATACAAAAGATATTTTTATACAATGCTTTTTACCTGATAGGGCTAGGGCTGGTATTGGGAAACTTGTTTGGGTTGGGCATAGGGTATTTTCAAACCAAAACGCATTTCTTTAAACTCGACCCGGCTTCCTACTATATGAGTTTTGTACCTATCCAGATAACGTGGAGCGATGTGCTCATGCTGAATATCGGCACGCTCGCCATATGCCTTATCGTGCTGATAGTGCCATCAACTTTGGTTACAAAGATATTGCCGGTGAAAGCGATTCGGTTTAAGTAGGCCTCACCTAAATCCTCTCCAAAGGAAAGGACTTAAAAAGAAATTTCCTAAAAAGTCTCCCTGTTGGGGGAGATTTAGAGGGGGCTAAATAACTTGAAAGCAACTAATCTCTGATCACCAGACTCTAATCACTATCTCCTTCTAGTCTGAAAATTAAGCTTCAAGTTAATGCCGCCCGAGCCAAATTTGATCTGCTGTGCGCCGAGGCCTGACAGTGGGTATTTCACAAATGGCTCGATAACCAGCCGGTTGTGTTTGCCAAGCGGGTAGCCTACGCCAAATGCAACGTTAAGGGTACGGCCAAAATAGAAACCGTTAAAACTATTGTTTATTTTTTCGTCGACCTGCTGCGATTGCTGGGGAGCGTCTTTATTATCGCTAAGCAATGCAGGGTAATTATACCGGTAGGTATAGCTTTCGTTAATGAATGTGCCTGAACTTAAGCCTGCAGAAACGTAGGTGTCGCTTTTGTCGGGGTTAAACTCGTATTTCAGGTTAATGGGCACATCCAAGCCGGTTAGGCGTGCGTTATAGTTATTGATGGCAGGCGCAGTGGAAGTAGATGCAAACCCTTTGTCGTCTTTAAGCGAATTGGCCATTAATGATGCTTCCGCCGCAACTTTTGGTAAATTGTTACCACCTGCGTAATTGAACGAGTTTTGCGCGATTGATACGCCTGTAGACAGCTTCAGGTTTTTGCTGATGCGGAAATCGGACGAAAAACCTGCGCCCACGTTTACCTGGTTATCGCTGCCATCGGCATAGTTCATATACGTGCCGGCAAATACGCCAAAGTTCACTGCCTTATCTTTATTAGGCTTTTCTTTTAATTTATTAGTGTTAGCCATAGCTTCCTGCGCAAACAGCGACTCCATTGTTTTTTTCTTTTCGGGCACTTGCTGTACAGGGTTCTTATCGGTCACCGTGGCAGGGGCATTGTTTTGTGTAGCAGCGTACGACGGAGAAATAGTTTTCGGCGCAGCTATTACCGCGGTATCTTTTTGTTTAACTGCAGGCGGTATGTTGCTGATAGACGCGATAATGCTTGCAGTAGTTACTTCAGGGACTACCGTTTTGGGTTCATCTACCGGCTGCTTTGCTGCCGGTTGCAATGTTGGTTCCGTGATTTTTGTACCGGCATAATTATTATCAGTAGCAGGCATGGTAACATTATTTTCTTTTACCGGTGCAGCCTCAGCGTTGCTGATCGAATCAATAGCAATCGGTGAAATGGCTTCAGGCATGGCTTTTTTTCCCGGGGTGGCAGTTATTTGATCTGTATTTTTGGGGTTATCAGTTTTTAACCACATCCCCACACCTAAAAACAGCAGGAACACCGCGGCTGCAGAAGCCCACCACAGCCATGCAGTACCGCGATGCTTTGCCGTTGCCGGAAATTTTTCCCGCAGCAACATCCAGCTCTCATCAGCAGATGGGTCTTCGTAATTATCGAAAACCTCGCTGATGCGTCTTTTTAAGTCGTTATCAAGCTCTTCATTCATAGCTTTGTTCCTCCGTACTTAAAATTTTTCTTAATTTCTCTTTCGCCCTGCTTAAATAAACCCGCGATGAGCTTACAGGTATATCTAACATCTTACCAATCTCGTCATGGTTATATCCGTCTATCTCGTATAAGTTAAAAATGGTCGACTGTATAGGCGGCAAATCATTCAGCAGGTTCAATATATCCTGCGCGTTCATTTTGCCTATTATGGTGTCGTTATGCCCAATTTGCGGCGCGTCGTCAATATCAGTGTTCAACTGAAATTTTAATCCCTTGCGGCGCTGGTCAATAGCCGTATTCACTACTACTGTGCGCAGCCACGCCTTAAATGGTTTATCCTCGTTATACGTGTGTATGGCATTAAATACTTTTATAAAGGCATCATTTACGGCCTCCAATGCATCATCGCGGTTTATGCTGTAGCGTAAACCTATACCCATGGCATAGCCATAGAACTGCTTATACAGCACTTCCTGGTATTTTAAACTGCCTTGTTTGCATTGACTGATAATTTCGCTCTCAGTAATGCCCTTGGGATGATGCATTAAACGTTCCTGGTGCTTTATGTGACTTTCCCTACCGGGAAGCGTAAAAGTAAGTAAAGACACTATTTATTCTGCTGTTTTCTTTAGATCGTAAACTACCTTCATGGTATCGTTAGCAGCGCCAATTTGCAGTAACAAACCATCGTAATAATATTGGTATGTTCCGTTCAGGTGCCTTTTAGATGAACTATCAGGAAGTGTTTCGTCAGTAAATTGTATATAATAATAATTGTAAGCAAAGTTACCGTGGCTTGCGGCATGTGTGCCGGTAGTATCACCCGAAACTACGTATTTACTATCGGTAGTTAAGTTTAATTTAAGAGGGGTTTTAGTTGTATCATACCGCACCACCCCACCTGTTGTCCTCTTTTTTATCACTACGAATTTGCCGTCAAATTTCCCTGCCGGCGCGGGGATTGGGGTGTCATTATTATTTTCCTTTAAACACCCTGTTGCTAATATACCTGTAAATAAGGCAATTACCACCATCACTTTTGTCTTTTTCATTTCCATGTTATTGCGCTTTTTAATCCCTTACGCATAAAGGATTAAAAACGCTACAACAGCCGGAAAGATTTTTATATTTTTTTTGCCTCGTTCCAAAAAACATCCATTTCGGCCAGTGTCATGTCCTGCAGTTTTTTGCCATGTTCAAGCGCCTTACCTTCAAGGTATTGAAATCGCTTGATGAATTTGCGGTTGGTTTTTTCCAATGCATCCTCAGGGTTTATATTAATGAATCGCGCATAGTTAATGAGCGAAAAAAGCAGGTCGCCGAACTCGCCTTCAGCTTTTTCATGGTCAATGGCGCTTTCATCTTCGGTATTAAATTCGTTCTTAAATTCCTGCATTTCTTCTTCAACCTTTGCCCATACCTGGCTTTTTTCTTCCCAGTCGAAACCCACACCGCGGGCTTTCTCTTGTATCCGCGAGGCTTTTACCAGCGCGGGTAATGAGGCAGGCACGCCACCCAAAACAGACTTGTTGCCTTCTTTCAACTTTATTTGTTCCCAATTGCGTTTTACATCTGCCTCGTCTTTTACTTCGGTATCACTGTAAATATGCGGGTGGCGGTTAACCAGTTTGTCGCAAATGCCGTTCAGTACATCGGTAATGGTAAAGGCATTGGTTTCTGAAGCTATTTTGGTATAAAAAACCAGGTGAAGCATAATGTCGCCCAATTCCTTTTTTATTTCCTGCATGTCGCCGGCTAAAATGGCATCACTCAGC
>JBDSIC010000137.1:0-2570 GCA_039918195.1 Mucilaginibacter sp. | reverse complement strand
AGAGCCTGCCAGCATAACGTTGGCAGGCCCTTTTAGTTTATAGTGCCAACTGAAATTTACGCGTAGGTAACATTCAGGGTGAAAGGCACACTTAGCGCTTTTGATATGATACAGTTTGCCTTTGCATTTTCGGCAACTTCTTTAAATTTCTCTTCGGATACGCCGTTTATTGCAGTGGCTTTCAGCTCTAAGTGGATGCCGGTAATAGCTAATGCTGCCATATCAAGGTCTAAAATAGCTTCGGTAGTCAAATCACCGGGGGTAAAACCTTCCTGTGTTAAGGCAGCGCCAACGGCCATAGTGAAGCAACCTGCGTGAGCGGCAGCTATCAGTTCTTCGGGGTTAGTGCCAACTCCATCGGCAAAACGTGTTTTAAACGAGTATTGTGTTTTATTCAAGGCTGTGCTTTGGGTGGTTAATTCTCCCTGGCCTTCCTTCAAGGTCCCGGCCCAGTGGGCAGTTGCTGTACGTTTCATAAGTATGGTTTTATGCTGATTAAGTAATGAATGTAAAGTTATGAATTTAGTTCATGGTGTGTACAGTTGATGGTTAATAGTTCATAGAAAAAAAACTGTTCGGCTATGAACTATGAACCATCAACTTCTTAATGCCATTTTGCGCGCTCATATTGCACGGGCCATTTAACCTGTACACCTAATTCATGCGCCGCCCGCAGCGGGAAGTGCGGGTCGCGCAAAAACTCGCGGGCTATAATAACCAGGTCGGCCTGGCCCGAGGTGATGATCTCCTCTGCCTGTGCTGCTTCGGTAATTAAACCAACCGCGCCGGTAAGTATGCCGGCTTCTTTTTTAATCGCTTCGGCAAACTCCACCTGGTAGCCGGGTTTTAACGGAATTTTTGCCGTGGCCACGTTCCCGCCGGTCGAACTGTCGATCAGGTCGACACCTTTGGCCTTTAACACCTTGGCCAGTTCTACCGAATCGCTGATGGTCCAGCCACCCTCTGTCCAGTCGGTAGCCGATATGCGTACAAAAAGGGGCAGGTCGCCAGGCCAAACTTCCTGTACGGTTTCAACCACCTCTACCAGCAGGCGTATACGGTTCTCAAACGAGCCGCCGTATTCGTCAGTACGCCGGTTACTTAACGGCGAATAAAATTCGTGTAGTAGATAGCCGTGCGCGCCGTGTATCTCTATTACTTTAAACCCAGCTTGCAGTGTACGTATAGCGGCGGCCTTAAAATCAGCTTTAACTTTTTCTATACCGGCCTTGTCAAGTTCGGCAGGTGCTTCGGTGTTTTCAATAAAAGGCATTGGGCTTGGCGCTACGGCTACCCAACCATTTTCATTGGCCGCAGGTATTTGCGCGCCGCCATTCCAGGGCAGGTTATGGCTTGCCTTGCGGCCGGCATGTGCCAGCTGGATACCGGCAACAGAACCGTGCTCATGTATAAATGTGGTAATTTCTTTTAGCTTTTCGATGTGCTCATCTTTCCAGATACCCAGGTCGCCATAGGTGATGCGGCCTTCGGCCGATACGGCGGTAGCTTCGGCAATAATGAGGGCTGCGCCGCCAACGGCACGGCTGCCTAAATGTACCAGGTGCCAGTTTGTGGCAAATCCGTCCGTGCTCGAATATTCGCACATGGGCGATACTGCTATGCGGTTTTTAAACTCAATGTTCTTTATTTTTAATGGTGAGAAGAGGTTGCTCATTGTTGTAATTATTTAGGGCAAATATGGGTATCGTTCACAGGCTAATTTTCACGCGTTTGTCATTTGAAATGCTTATGATTTTCAGATGATAAAATTAATTTTCGGAGTACTTATTGCTTTCTTTTTTATTCTTCACCAATAGTATCTCGTCGTTGTCCAGCGGCAGGTAGCCATACTCGTAACAAAACAGGTAGCGCGCGCCGGTTTGGGTTTGGTATATGCTGGTGAAATACTCAAAGTCGAAACCCTTTATCAGCATCTTTTCGCGGGTGGTTTTTGTTTTGCCCGATGGATTGAGTTCTTCTAAAATACGTCGGTTGCGGCGCAGGATGTTATTAATATTGCGCACCAAATTATAGGTGCTGCTGTTTAGCTGGTTGTTATAATTATTGCGGCAAAGGTCGTTGCAAAACTTCTTATCCGCACGGCCGTGTATCACGGTGCCGCAATCCAAACAGGTTTTCTCATCATTCATAACGCTAAAATAGTGAATAATATACCCGCTTGCAAACGTTTGCAAATGGATATTGTCGATTGTAATTGTTTATTACCCGACTAATTTTTCACCCAACCCCAATCTTTGTCCTATCATAATAAACAAGCAAACAAGAAAGGAACATTACAATCTTCCAACTTTCCAACATTCAAACTAAAAGACATGGCAACACTAAGAAACAGCGTAAGATTAATCGGGCATTTAGGTACCGACCCCGATGTACGGGTATTTGATAACAATCGCAAACTGGTGCGATTATCCATAGCCACCAACGAGAGTTATAAAAATGACAAGGGCGAAAAAGTGACCGATACACAATGGCATTACCTTGCCCTGTGGGGCGCACAGGCTAATATGGCTGAGCAATACTTGAAAAAAGGAGATGAGGTATCTATCGAG
>JBDSIC010000136.1:0-4067 GCA_039918195.1 Mucilaginibacter sp. | reverse complement strand
CCTTAGCCATGGATATGGTACCCGATGTCGGCTTGTATTCACCCACTATCATTTTTAAAAGCGTGGTTTTACCGGTTCCGTTAGCGCCTATCAGGCCTATTTTTTCACCGGGTTTTATATGCCAGTTGGCTTCATCATATAATGCCCTTGCACCTATCTCGAACGTAAGATTATTTATAGCGATCATTTGCCGCAAAGATACGGTTTTTGAGGCGAAGGATAAAGCATCGAAATGTAATATCCAACACTGAATGCAGAACGCCGAATATCGAAGTTTTTTCCTTCAAAATTCGGCGTTCTGCATTCGATATTCGTTATTATTTGTCCTTTTCTATGGCCTTCAGCCACGCATGGCTCATCAGGCTGGTGCCGGCAATGGTTGGGTGTACACCGTCAGTTGTCCAGTAGCTTCCGGGGGCAACCTTCAGGGCCTCGTCAAAAACAGTCTGGTAAGGCAGGAATGTTGCGCCGAATTCTGTCGCCATTTCGGTAGAAACATGGCGGTAGGTGTCAAATACCGGGTACCATTTTTCATCAACAACCTTTACAACCTTAACCCCAAAAGGCTCGCCTATAATGAGTTTTGTACCGGGAAGTTCCTTTTTAATGTTGTCTAACAATTTACGGTAGTTTGCACGGTAATCGTCAAGTGTGCCTTTGTAATTAATTGATGGTATAAAGGTATGCCAGTAGTCGTTCACGCCTATCATGATGCTTACTACGTTGGGCTTTATCTTCATAAAATCCTCGCCCCACCTGTCAAGTAATTGATTACTCTTAAAGCCGGATATACCTTTGTTGTAAATGGTCAGGTTTTTATCGGCATGTTTATTTAATAACTCGGCAGATGAAAGCAGCACATAGCCATGCCCTAAACCGGGGATGGTGTTAAATTCGTGTTTGCCCCAGTCGCGGCCGCTATCGGTTATCGAATCGCCGTGGAACAGGATGGTATCGTCCTTTTTGAGTGCTATCTTTTTGATCTTTTTGCCGGCAAATGCTGAGTTTACAATAGCCGGTATGCTTATGGCAGTTGCAGAGCCGATGGCGGCGGTTTTAATAAAATTACGTCTTGTGGTCATGTTTATTAGTATGGATCGTCGGTTGGGCGATGCATGGTTCATAGCCGGGCAAATTTGCAGGAACTATGAACCATGATCTTTGGAAATAAAGAACCAAAGTACAAACATTTTTATAGAATGCAAATGCTATTTTTTGTTGTTAATTCCTTTTTAACCTTTCACCTTTATCCTTTCGCCTTTCCCCTCAAAAAGATAACTTTGCGGTATGTATAGTTTGCTTAAACCCCTGCTGTTTTTGTTCGACCCGGAGAAGGTGCATTATTTTGTAACCAGCAACCTTAAACGGGTTAACGGGCTATGGCCGGGCCGCAAGATCATACAAGGGGTGTGGGATTTAAAAGACCCACGGCTCGAACGCGAGGTCATAGGCCTTAAATTCATTAACCCCGTAGGTTTAGCCGCCGGGTTTGATAAGAACGGTGAGGTGGTGAGCGAAATGGCAAACCTGGGTTTTGGCTTTATCGAAGTAGGTACGGTTACACCGTTGCCACAGCGGGGCAACCCGAAGCCCCGCATGTTCCGCCTGCCGGCGGATGAGGCTTTAATTAACCGCATGGGTTTTAACAACCTGGGCGTGGATGTACTGGCCGCGCGGCTGGCAGCGTACCGTAAAAACAGGCCCAAAGGGCAGGAGGGCATTATCATCGGCGGCAACATCGGCAAAAACAAGGACACCCCGAACGAGGAAGCGGTGAGCGACTATATCAAATGCTTCGACCGCCTTTTTGATGTGGTTGATTATTTTGTGGTTAATGTAAGCTCGCCCAATACACCCGGCTTACGTGAATTACAGGAAAAAGAACCCCTGACGCACCTGCTGAATACCTTACAGCAACGCAATTTAAAAGACGGCATCAGCCGCCCCATCCTGCTAAAAATAGCCCCCGACCTAACCAACGAACAGCTTGATGATATTGTAGATATAGTTGCTGCAACCAAAATAGCAGGCATTATAGCCACCAACACCACGGTTAACAAAGCGGGCTTAACGTCGGCACATAAAGAGGAAATAGGAGGCTTAAGCGGCAGGCCGTTAACCAAACGCGCTACCGAGGTGATAGGTTATCTTCATAAAAGATCTAACGGGGCATTCCCGATAATAGGGGTAGGGGGCATACACTCCGCCGAAGATGCTATTGATAAACTAAATGCCGGCGCATCGCTGGTGCAGTTATATACCGGCTTTATTTATGAAGGGCCGGGGCTGATAAGCCGTATCAATAAAAAGATATTGGCACAAGATTAAAAAATTCCGTCCATAAAAAAATCCTGTCAGTTCATCAAACTAACAGGATTTCCTAAGAAATTTCTTTAAATAATTATTTAGAAAGACCGTCTAAAACAGCGTTGTTTTTTGCTATTTGGTTCTTCTTTGGCTCTGCTGAACGGCTTCCCGGTTCAAGGTTTGTAGCCAGTTTCAAAAATTGTACTTCTAAACGCGAGAAGGTTTTATTTCTTCTATCTTTTCTTTTTAAACGAGTAACGCCCATGATGCTTATATTTTAATATTTTAAACCTTGAGGTCGGGAGCGGATTCGAACCGCTGTAAAAGGTTTTGCAGACCTCTGCCTAGCCACTCGGCCACCCGACCAATTTAAAGGATTGCAAAAGTAGTAATTATTTTTTTGGAGTGCCAACTTTATTTAAAGGTATTTCGCTTTATTTCTGAACAAAATAGGGCGGTGGCAATGCCCACGTTCAGTGATTCAGCCTTCCCGGCACGGGGTATGGTGATGGCTTTGGTTACCATTTTTTCAATAACTGGGCGTATGCCATTGCCTTCGTTGCCCATAACAACCAGTCCTTCGGTGCCAAAATCGGTGGTGTAAATGCTTTTTCCGTTAAACAGCGCGCCGTAAATGGGCAGGCCGGCTTTTGGCAAAAATGTTTCCAGGTTTAGGTAATGCACCTTTACCCGCGCCAGCGAACCCATGGTAGCCTGCACCACTTTAGGGTTATAGGCATCAACTGTATCTTCTGAGCAAATGATGTTGCTGATGCCAAACCAGTCGGCCGTGCGGATGATGGTACCCAAATTGCCGGGGTCTTGCACACCATCAAGCACCAGCGAGAAACTTTTTCGCAGTACATCTGTACTTAATGCGGGCCAGTGAGGTATCTTTACCAGCGCTACAGCGTCCTGCGGGGTTTTTAAACCGCTTATTTTTTCTAAATCGTTCAACGAAATTTGCTGAGAGTTCGTTTTATGGGATAAATTCAGCAATTTTGGGTCTGTGGTATATGTTTGATAAACGGTATCTACCTGGTAGGCCGAGTTGGCAAATTCATTAATGGATTTGTGGCCCTCAACCAGGAACAGCCCGTGTTCGGTACGAAACTTTTTATGTTGTAGGGATTTAAATAAATTGATCTGAGATTTTGAAAGCATATATAAAACCTGCTGGTTACCGCCTTACAATATTAAGTATTCTTTTGGTCATTATAGCTTCGGGTTGCAGTATAACCCGAAATCTTAAGGGTAACCAATCGCTGGTGCGTAAGATCACCATAAAAGGGGTAGACAAGGAATTTGCAGAACTGGCGCCCACTTACGTTGACGTGGAGCAGCGTCCCAACAACTGGCTTAACCTGCAGTTTTATTATTGGTTTAGCAAAAATGGCAAAAAGGATATTGGTGAACCGCCTTCTATACTCGACAGTGGTTTGGTAGAGTCATCAAGGGTGCAGATGGAAAAGTTTTTGCGTAATAAAGGCTACCTGAAGGCAAAGGTTGCAGACAGCATCGTTATCAAAAAGAAAAAAGCCGAACTTATATTTACCGCTACCCAAGGCCCTATGTTCAGGGTGCGTAATTTTACCGACAGCATACCCGACAGAAAGGTAAGGGGCTTTTACATGTATTATCATGATAATACCGCCCATGTGAAACCTGGGAGCCGTTTTGATACGGATAGCCTGGCGTATGACCGCGACCAGCTATTCCAGATAATGAAGCGAAACGGCTATTATGAGTTTTACAGGCAA
>JBDSIC010000135.1:0-10378 GCA_039918195.1 Mucilaginibacter sp. | reverse complement strand
AAACAAGCGTGCAACAAAAAATGCTGCTGCTGCTGCTACAGCTCCAATTATCATCACCTTAAATGCCCCGGCCAATGCGGGTTGTCCGGTTACTTTACTTTTAAAGAAGCCAAAAATAAACAGGCATAAAAGAGTTACCACAGCTGATATTTTTAATCCGTCAGCGGGTTTATCTGTAAAAAAATAAGGCATTAATGGGATTAGACCACCTACGGCATAAGAAATGCCTATCGTAGCTGCACTTTTACCGGCCCGGGACGAATCAGGTTGCTCAAGTCCTAATTCATACTTCATCATGAATTTAACCCATTTGTCTTTATCCTTTGACAGTTCATTAACAATATTTTGCTGTGATGTTGCAGATAAGCCATACCCGGCAAAAATTTCTTTTATTTCCAGCTTTTCCTTTTCGGGCACTCGTTCAACCTCATCATACTCGCGGGCTAATTCAGATTTATAGTGGTCCCATTCTGTTCGCCCGGCAAGGTATCCGCCCAGGCCCATTGCAATGCTGCCGGCAATAATTTCGGCAATGCCTGCTGTGGTAACTATGTGATTATTAGCTACCGCGCTGCTTATGCCTGCTGCCAGCGCAAAAGGAACCGTTAATCCATCGCTCATTCCTATAACTATATCAGTAATGAGGTCTGAACTTTTCAGGTGTTTTTCGGTATGTTTCAATGGTGTTGTACTTTATCAACGCAAATTAATCACTCTTTTCCAATGCTATCCTGATGCAGAACACTGTTTTTTCTGATCTCGGTGTGCCTTATTTCGCCACCGGTAGTTCCTGTAGTGGTCGCAAAAAATAGTAAACTAAAGTAAAGAGCATGATCGATACGCCAAAATGCGGGAGTAGCCTTTGTTTTTCCAGTTAGCCCAGACAACTAACAAAGATACTGCGTTAAAATATGAGATAAGATGGCGAATGTTTCTGCCTGCTCTTCGTGCTCGTGTATCAATTTTTTATTAACCCCCTGTAAGTGCTCTACCACTTCTTCGGCACCTTCGCCTGTTTGTAATGCAATAAAAAGTACAAGCGGCACCTGTAAAAACAAAATAGGCACCCGTTTTACAATTTCCGACTTAAGTAAGTAACCTGCAATTAAAAATTAACAATCCAATAATGGGTAAAATAATAAGAAGGTGGTTAACCAGCAAATGATAATGTGCTCCGTTCATAGTATATTGTTTTTTTTGAGCGTTTATAAGGTACTAATATATTTACCGGCCTTTTGTGTACATTATTCTTATGCACCGGTGCTTGATTTTTTATAATTATAACAGGTGTAATCAATTACAATCATAAACTGTTGGTGGAGATACCAACACTGGGATCAAAAAGGACTGGTGAGGACACCAGCTTCAGGTGATCGGTAATTCTCAAATCTCACATCTAACTCAATGTATCTGCCAGTCGATAGGTGTTTTACCTTCTTTAACCAGTATCTCATTAGCTTTTGAAAATGGCTTTGAACCCCAAAAGCCACGCTCTACCGATAGTGGGGAAGGATGTACTGATTTAAGGATATGGTGTTTAGCGGTATCTATCAAAGGGATTTTGGATTGGGCATAGCTGCCCCATAAAATAAATACAAGCCCATTCCGCTCGTCCGATAGTTTTTTTATCACCACATCGGTAAAAGTTTCCCAGCCCTTTTTTTGATGCGATGCTGGCAAGCTGCGGCGTACGGTAAGGGTGGCATTTAACAGAAGTACACCCTGTTCTGCCCATTCCTGCAGATTGCCGTGTGCAGGCGTGGTGAAACCTGGTATATCTGTTTTTAGCTCTTTGTAAATATTAATTAACGAGCGTGGTATAGCAACTCCTTTTTGTACCGAGAACGACAAGCCGTGTGCCTGGTGATCACCGTGGTAGGGGTCCTGGCCAAGTATAACCACCTTTACTTTTTCAAACGGGGTAGTGTTGAAGGCGTTAAAAATATCTTTGTTTTTTGGGAATACTACCTGGCCGGCATCTTTCTCTTCCTTCAGGAATTGTTTAAGCTTTAGCATGTAATCTTTTTCAAATTCGTTCCCCAAAACCTTTAGCCACGAGGCCTCAATATCTATCGCCATAAAATTATATCCAGATGTTTGATTAAGAGTACAAATAAACGGATATTTGCACTTTATATAGTATCACAAATTATGTCAAATATTGTTCGGTTAATTATTGCATGCGTGGTTTTAGGTGCCGGTATAGCCCTTTGTGCTTTTGGTTTCTGGGGGTGGGGCATCACTGTTTTCTTAATAGGTGGTATCATATTGCTTAGCTTTTTCTTTAACGAGAACATGCTGATAGCCCAATATTTTTTAAGGAAAGAGAATGCCGAAAAATCTGAAGAGTGGCTGCTGAAAATAACCGACTACGAAAAACAGTTGTATAAAGGCCAGCACGGTTATTACAATCTTTTGATTGGTTTGATAGAATCGCGCAAAGCGCCTATGAAATCAGAGAAATACTTTAAAAAAGCATTGCAGTTGGGCATGAGCATGTCACATAATACGGCATTGGCAAAAATAAGCCTGGCCGGTATATCCATGGCAAAGCGCAATAAGCGCGAGGCACAAATGTACTTGCAGGAAGCCGCTAAGGATGATAAAAATAAATTGCTTGCCGACCAGATAAAAATGATGAAAACGCAGATGGCGCAAATGGACAAGCAACAGGTAGTGCGGGGTGGTTACCGCCAGTTCTAAAAATAGTACCGCTAATATCTTCCCTATTTCTCGTCAAGCGAGCTAAAGTAGCCGGGTTCCGATGACTGATTCTGCGCAGGTGATATATACCTGTCTGCCATATCATAATCTTCTTCGGCTGGGTTTGATACCTCCACCATCCTCAAAATATTCCGGATAAGTGATAAGTCGAATGTATGCCTGTTCAATTTGATCAGGTATTCGTTTTCTGTTATTTCAATAATAGAGCTTGTCATAGTAAATTTTTGTATTACAGTATTTAACCATAAAATTAAACATCTGTTTTAATACGAAAGTTTTACCAGCTTTATGATTTTGTTAACAAATTGTTAGGGTAGTTAAGTAATTAAGTGGATTTTGGTAAATGATAAGCCAAAATTCCCGCCCACGCGTGGCTGTAGATGGGCTTTAAGCAAACCAGGCCATCACCTCATCTTTTGATGGCATAATATTGTCCAGCTTCATTTTTTTACGCATGCCGCCCATATCGTTAAATACTTTATTGGGGTTGCCCGCCTTTAATTCATCCACTGTGTTAAACCCCATTTTGTTAAGTACAGGTACCCACTCCGGTGGTATGCCTATGTTCACAAAATCGTCAAGGGTTGATATTTTTGATTTTTTCTCGGGGCGCATCTGCGGGAAGAACAATACTTCCTGTATGGTACTTTGGTTGGTCATTAGCATCACCAAACGATCGATACCTATGCCCAGGCCCGATGTTGGGGGCATACCATATTCCAGCGCGCGTAAAAAGTCGTCATCCATTGCCATGGCTTCTTCGTCACCGCGGCCGGCCAGCAGCAGTTGCCCCTCAAAGCGTTCGCGTTGGTCTATTGGGTCGTTCAGTTCTGAGTAGGCGTTGGCAATTTCCTTGCCCATTACAAACAGTTCGAAACGCTCTACCAAACCCTCTTTGGTACGGTGCTTTTTAGCCAATGGAGTCATTTCAATAGGGTAGTCGGTAATGTAAGTGGGCTGTATCAAATTGGCCTCTACCTTTTCACTGAATATCTCGTCGATCAAACGGCCTTTACCCATTGAAGCATCAACCTCGATAGACAAATCAGCGCAAACCTTACGCAAACCGGCCTCGTCCATTTCAGATACGTTGATGCCCGTATATTTCAGTATAGAATCGTACATGCTCAGCTTTTCGTACGGACCGGCAAAGTTTATTTCGTGCTGCCCAACCTTTACTACCGCGCCGCCATGTACCGCTTTGGCAACTGTTTCCAAACATTCCTCAACCATGGCCATCATCCAGATATAATCTTTGTAGGCCACGTATATTTCCATAGCGGTAAACTCCGGGTTGTGCGTACGGTCCATGCCCTCGTTACGGAACATCTTACCGAACTCATAGACCCCGTCGAAACCGGCTACTATCAGCCTTTTTAAGTATAACTCGTTGGCTATGCGCAAAAACAGCGGCATATCCAGTGTGTTGTGGTGGGTGGCGAAAGGCCTTGCCGCCGCGCCGCCATGTACCGGCTGTAGTATGGGTGTTTCCACCTCCATCCAGCCCTGGGTGTTAAAGTAACCGCGCATGGCGCTTATCACTTTCGAGCGGTTAATAAATATTTGCCTGTATTCAGGGTTAACGGTTAAATCCACATAACGCTGGCGGTAGCGCATTTCGGGGTCGGTAAAACCATCATGTATGTTGCCGTCATCGTCACGTTTTACAACCGGAAGCGGTTTTAATGATTTCGCGAGAATGGTAAGCTCTTGTGTATGTACAGATACTTCGCCGGTTTGGGTTAAAAATATGTAGCCCTTAATGCCCACATAATCACCGAGGTCAAGCAGTTTTTTAAATACCGTATTGTACAGTGTTTTGTCCTCTCCGGTACAAATGTCATCGCGTTTAATATATACCTGCACACGACCTGTAGTGTCCTGTATCTTAAAAAAAGACGCGCTGCCCATAATATTGCGCGACATGATACGCCCGGCAATCACCACCTCTTTGTAGGCTTCGGGGTTGCTGTTAAAGTTTTCATTAATATCCTTCGCAAAGGCGGTCACCTTAAATTCTTCGGCCGGGTAGGGGTTAATACCCAATGCACGTAATTGCTGTAAAGATTCACGACGTATTATTTCCTGTTCGGATAGCGCAGTACTCATATTATAAACGGTAATTTATTAAGGGGGCAAAAATAGCTTTTTTTGGTTAGATATGAGATTTGAGATGACAGTAAGACAATTAATCCAATTAACGAAAATTGAAAGGGACATTTTTAGCTATGTCAATTTTATATAGGGTATCTTTTGTAATATTGTATTTTTGGTCAGCCCTGTCTAAGTGATAATAAATTTTACATCGCTTCAGTACTTTTTGTATATCAAGTGCCATCTGGGTACTAAATAATTCTTTTTTGAATTTCTTTTCAAAAAATACGGAGTCAAGTATCAAATTGAATTTGCCTTCTTCTCCAGTATCAATCAACCTTTCTTCCTGTTTTAATGTTGAAAATAAAGGGTAAGACATTGCATCCACTGTGTCAAAAAGAACCAATTTGCTTTTGTAGGGTGTATTAGATAATATTGAATTCCTGTTTACAAAGTGAAAAGGTTTTTTAGTTTGGTTTAATACTGTAATATTGATAGCAGCATACGGGGTTTCCTCTGTTGTTGAAACAGTAAACAAATCGATAGATAATACATGAAATTTCAGCTGTCTTATCGGCTCTTTATTGCTGTTATGATTTACACATGATGTTAATGATAATAAAACAAGAAATAAATTCAGAAATTTAGGTGCTCTCATTCCCCAACTTCCTCCCCCGCATACAATTCCTCTATCACCTCTGCATACTTCTTCTCTATCACTTTGCGTTTGGCCTTCATGGTAGGGGTTATCTCACCTTCCTCCATACTGAAAGGCTTGCGTTTTACCTTGAAGTTTTTGATGCGCTCGAATTTAGCCAGTTCGTTGGATAGCTGCCGGATATCCTGGCCGATCCACTGGATGATCTCTTTATCATCAATAAACTGTTCCGGCTTTTCAAAGTAAGCTTCATTTAAGCCGAATTTTTCCTGAAGTGATTCTTTTGAAGGAATAATAATAGCGGTAACGTAGTCGCGCTTATCGCCCAGTAAAAACACGCCTTCAATTTTTGGGCTTTTTAGGTAGGTATTCTCCACCGGGGTTGGGTAAATGTTTTTGCCATAAGCATTCACCAGCATGTTTTTCAGCCTGTCGGTTATTTGCAGGTTGCCCTTGTAAAAACGTCCTATATCGCCGGTATGGAACCAGCCGCCGGTGTCAATAGCCGCGGTGGTTTCTTCGGGCTTGTTCCAGTAGCCCTTCATCACACAGTGCCCGCGCACAATGATCTCGCCCTCTTCCGACTCGAAATCCGGTTTAAAGCTTTCGTGCGTTTGCACGGTGTATATCTTCTTATAATCAATATTCTGAATAGCTACCTCAATGCCGGGTATAATGCGGCCAACGGTGCCGTATACCTGCCTGTCCTGCTCGGTAACCGCCATTACAGGCGATGTTTCTGTTAGCCCGAACCCTTCAAGTATCTTAATGCCGAGGTCGCCAAAAAACTCGCCCACATTTTTAGGCAGTGCCCCGCCGCCCGATATCATGAATTTCAGGCGACCGCCGGTCTTCTCTTTTATCTTGCTAAATACCAGTTTGTCGGCCAGCGTATTTTTCGCGTTCAGCATCATGCCGGGTGTTTTACCTGCTTCGCAGGTTTCGCGGTACTTACGGCCTACGCCCAATGCCCATTTAAATATACCGGCTTTTACACCGCCGCCGGCGGTGCCGCCTTTAATGGCTTTATCGTGTATGCGTTCAAGTAACCGGGGCACGCAGTTC
Organism: Mucilaginibacter sp.; assembly: GCA_039918195.1. Classification (GTDB taxonomy): domain Bacteria; phylum Bacteroidota; class Bacteroidia; order Sphingobacteriales; family Sphingobacteriaceae; genus Mucilaginibacter. Next base: position 3,837 of record JBDSIC010000135.1, on the reverse strand, counting down.
ATTACGGTGGGCCTTACTTCGCCCATGTTTTTGGCCAGTAGTTCCAGGCTTTGTGCAAATACTATTTTACAGCCAACGGTTAAGCAAATATGGTAGGTAGCCGTACGCTCAAATACATGCGATAAGGGCAAAAATGACAAGAATACATCTGTTTCGTTTACCACCGTTATTTGCATCAGGCTGGCCCATACGTTTGCGGTTAAATTATCGTGGGTGAGCATTACACCCTTGGGCGTACCGGTGGTGCCCGAGGTATAAATAAGGCACGATAAATCTGACGGTAATATTGCCTCGCGCGCAATGTCTATGGCTTTGCGGTGCTTCTCAACTATTTTTAATCCCTCATCAATAACTTCGGTAAAACTGATAACGCCTGCTTTTAGTACGATGTTGATGTGCTTTTTATGGTCATCGAACGCCGGGATGATACGGATCAGTTTGGGGCAGCTGTTAGCCACCTTTATCACTTTACGAAACAGGAAGGGGTTGCCCACCAAAATGGTTTTGGCGCCCGAATCATTTAGTATGTATTCAATATCAGCTTCGCTAAGGGTAGGGTATATGGATGTATTTACCGCGCCTATCTGCTGCAAAGCCTGGTCATAATAAACATAATCAGGTCCGTTCTCGATAATTAGTGCCAAATGGTCGCCTTTTTTTATGCCGATGCCAAGCAGCCAGGCAGATATGGCGTCAATGTTTATTAAAGCCTCTTTATAAGAAATATCCACCCAGGTATCTTTTACTTTATGGCACAGAAACGGGTGTGTATCAAGGTGTACATTAGCAACAATGTTGCGTATTAAGCCGGGGATGGTAGCAAGCTTATTTTCAAAGGCCATTTATAACAGGTTTATTACACAAATCTATATTAATTTACAATAGTTTTGAACTTACTTTAGTGAAGTTTTCTACTTTAAATAACCGTTAAATCTAACAATATTTTTAAAATACCCTTAACCCACGCTTAACTATCTGCATGAAAAAATACCTGTTGCCCTTATTATTTATTGCGATACAATTTGCAGGTTATGCCCAGGTTAAAACCACTGCACCAAAAAAGGTAATGCTACAGGGATTTACTCTCGGGCCATATTGGGATGGTGCCGCCTGGGATACTGCACATACCTGGGGTGTGCCTTGCCCGGCGGATGAACGGTCACTGCCAATAACCAATATATGGTTTTACGACAGGCTTGCGCAAAAAGCCAATGAGATAGCTGCCAGCGGATTTACCGCGTTATGGCTGCCATCATTTGCTAAAGGCAGCGGCGGTTACTACGGCTTTTCGCTAAAGCCAAAGTATTTGCCGGGCGGTATATATGATGTAGGTTATGGTATTTTTGATGATTACGATTTGGGTGATAAAGTGCAAAAGGGAAGTTTGGAAACGCGATACGGCTCGCGTACGCAGCTTACCCGCTGTATTGCCATGCTGCGTGCAAACGGATTGGAAGCTTACCATGATTTTGTTGTGAACCAGCGTAACGGACTTAATATGAAACCAGACAAGCCGCCTTACCAGCTAATAGGCTACAAGGATGCTTACGGGAACGACAACGGCGGCCGTTTTCCTAAATACGCGGGTGATTTTCATATGCGTGGTAACTTGCCTGGTGCGCCGGGCGATACCGATCTGCCATCATTAATGTACGCGGACGGGATACCGACAGGGGATAAGGAAACTTTATGGGGCCCCGACTTTGCACACATCACCGGGCAAAAAGATATAAACGGCACCAAAGGCGTATGGGCTGCCGAACAAATAAAAATTTCTGCAGATTGGCTGATGCGAGCCACGGGTGTGCAGGGCTACCGGCTGGACAACGCCTCGGGTATATCGTGGAATTTTTTAAAGGATTTTGTGAATTACGGTGAAATGAAAGGAAAGTTTTCTTTTGCCGAACTGGTTGGTACACGCTACAGTAACTACCAGTTGCAGGACTGGCTGCAAAACACCATCGGCGAAAAGGGTAGCAATTTTACCATGATCGACCAAATGCTGCAGCCATTGCTGATAGCCATTTGCAAAACAGATAAGTATAAAATAGGCGCCCTGCAATCGAAATACCTTAGTTGGAACACGAAGGACAGCAGCAGGTTGGTAAACGCCATTAACCCGGCGGTAAGACCGCAAAACCCCGGTAAGTTTAGCGGGTACCGCAGCCTTATGGCCGTAGACCCGGAACAGGCCGTTACCGTGGTGAATGAAGTGGATATGGAAACGCCCATTGGCACCATGCCGCGTGTGGCGTTGCCTAAAGAGTGCTTGCTTGGTTATGCGTATATACTTACCGTTGGTTATGGCACGCCGTGTATTGCATATAAGGACTGGAGTACCGACAGCGGTTGCTATGGTTCAACCATCATCGGCAAAAAAAGCCTTAACCAGCATTTAAATAAGCTGATATGGTGCCATAACTTTATTACTACCGGCGGCTTAACAAATGAGCAGGTATCAGAAAACGGGTATGTGTATGCTTACCAAAAGACCGGCGGCAGCCAGGCTATGGTATTTTTAAACAGCGACCAGCAAAACGACAATACCATCACTGTAAATACTACCATACCTAACGGAACGGTATTGGTTGATTATACCGATCATGCTGTTAAAGCGATAGTGAAGAACGGGCAACTCACAGTAACAGTACCGGCTAATAAAAAAGGCAGGGGCTATTTGGTGCTGGCTAAGCCGGGTATTGCTGGCGCTTACAAAACAGCCACAGCCGGTGTTACACAGGAGTGGGAGGGTAATAAGGACCTGGGTATTTTACCCGCAAGCAATAACAAGCAGGAAGTTTGCCGCATATGGATAGATGGAAACAAAACGCTCACCTCAAAAATGCTGGATTATTATGCCGCCGGCTGGTCGCGCGGAAGTAATTTGGTGGTGGAGATATGTAAAGTATTACCGGGCAATACGCTTTCTAAACCGCTAGCATCGCGTACGTTTACTTCGGCACAGCAGGGGCAGGTGCTAACCTACACTACCAAAGGTGCAGCCGCTTGTTATGTTATCAGTATCAAAGGGAATAACCTGCCTGAAGGTGAAACTAACTGGTGGTTCAGGTTACAAAATACCTATACGGCACCTGTAAAGCTTTGACCGATACATGATGCCATTTACCGGAATATTTGTTATGATTGCTTAATTAAAATTATCAACCATGAAAATATTAATAGTAGGTGGCACAGGCACTATAGGCAAAAAAGTTGCAGCAGCCCTGCAAGGCGATCATGAAGTAATAACAGCAGGCTCCAAAAGCGGCGATCTGCAGCTGGATATCACGTCAACAGAATCCATAGAAGCATTTTTTAAAAAGGCCGGTAAATTCGACGCGCTGATAAGTGCAACAGGTTCCGGATATTTCGGTCCGCTGAAAACCATGACGCTGGCTTATTTTAAGAAGGGGCTTGATAGTAAGCTTTCGGGCCAGGTTAATTTGGTGCTTATCGGTCAAAAATACATCAACCCTAAAGGCTCGTTCACATTAACATCAGGCATATTAAGTGATGACCCGATACCAAACGGCTCGGCAGTTAGTGCAGTTAACGGTGCACTAAATTCATTTGTTATCGGCGCAGCAATAGAGTTAGAAAATGGTGTGCGTATAAATGTTGTTAGTCCGGGTTTGGTAGAAGATTCGATGCAGATGCTTGGCGCTTTCCCCGGTCATTTTCCGGTTACCATGGATAGGGTAGTTGCCGGGTATGTTAAAAGTGTTTTGGGTGGTATAACCGGGCAGGTGATAAAAGTGCAGTAGGCCTCACCTAAGTCCTCTCCAAAAGAGAGGACTTCAAAAGACCCTTCTTCAAGTCCTCTCCTTTGGAGAGGAT
>JBDSIC010000134.1:0-2665 GCA_039918195.1 Mucilaginibacter sp. | reverse complement strand
TGTTTTTTATCCATTTCAACAAACCCTGCAGCTGGAAATCATTAGGCGTGCGACCCATATAGGCTATGCTGTTTTCGTAAACCAATACGGCACCGGCAGCATTTGTGGCGGTTTGCAACGTAATATCCTGTTGAGTCAGGGCATCCTCAATACTATGACTTTTCATCATATAGCGGGATAGCTGGTCAACATTAGCTTTCAATTTATCCTGCTCATGCTGATTGGCTTCATCCTGCCTAAACTCTAAAGCTGATGATAATATCTGCCCTATCAGTTTGCATGAATCCCTCGACTTATAATCAATAAAGCGCGGCGAGTAATTATGACAGGCTATCAAACCCCACAATTCTTTTTTGTAAATAAGTGATATACTAAAGCTGGACTGCACCCCCATGTTTTTTAAATACTGAATATGCATAGGCGACACTGCCCTTAACTGCGAATAGGTGAGGTCAAGAGGGGTTTCATTAATAGCTTTGGTAGTAACAATTTTTGAGGTTGGGATATCTACGTCGGCAATTAACCTGGTTAAGTTTAATTTATATAATTCGCGGGCCTGTTTGGGTATGTCAGATGCCGGGTAATGTAATCCCAACCATGATTCCAGATCAGCATTTTTTGCTTCCGCTATAACTTCTCCATGCCCGTCTTCGCCAAAACGATACACCATTATCCTATCGTAACCAATTATCTTTTTTACTTGTATGGCTGAGCTGTTAAGCAAATTACCGAGGTCCTTATCAGCTAACATTTCTGATATTGTCTGCCCTACCACTTTTTGTACATCGGTTTTAATGTCAGATGTTTGAGGTTCAAACTCAAGGAGGTAATAAGAATCTGAGGGGGATATGATCAGGTAAAATGGGGTGCCATTTAAATCTGTATGGAAAGGATTGGTTTGCTCAAAGCTTTTATTGGCCCTGCCAAAACTAACAAGCTGGCGTATAAAATCAGGCGGTTCATTTTTGCCTATAAGGGGTTCAATATCGTTGATATGGCGGCCAATTAAATCAGCATAAATACCAGGCAAAAAAGCACCTATATTCTCACTGTGAAATTTGATTATATAATTATCATCAATTGCGATCAAAAAACCATGTGACTGAATTTGACCGGGGATATGAATAGGCTCGTTATCGCAATTGGTAAGATCAATAATTTGTTCAGACATAATATTTTCAGATTTCAAAGATGGGAATTTAGTTTTAATTTATTATATTAATTTAAACTAAATATAGCTATAAAAGAGTTTAGCTATAACTTCAAAGTGTACTGTGGTTTCTTTATAAAAATAATGAATATTATTGTAATAAGTTGACATTTAATTAAAACAACAAGTGCTTTGAAACCTTATATTTGTTTACATATTAAACTTTAAAAACAACAATTATGGCATTTACACTACCGGCGTTACCTTACGCTACCGATGCATTAGAACCGCATATTGATAAGCTAACGATGGAAATACACCATGGTAAACACCACCAGGCTTATGTTACCAATTTAAATAAAGCGCTTGAAGGCAAACCCGAAGCCGATAGCAGTATTGACGCTATTATAAAAAACATTTCAAAGTTTCCACCTGCTGTGCGTAACAACGGCGGTGGTCACTATAACCACAGCTTGTTTTGGACATTGCTTTCGCCTAATGGTGGTGGCGAGCCAACAGGCACTTTGGCTGATGCTATAAAAAGCACTTTTGGCTCGGTTGCTGAATTGAAAACCAAAATATCTGAAGCAGGTGCTACCCGTTTCGGATCTGGCTGGGCATGGTTAATTGTTGGTGCCGATAAAAAACTGGCGGTAACTTCAACCCCTAACCAGGATAACCCTTTGATGGATCTTCCCGAAATCACAAAAGGTACTCCAATTTTAGGCATCGATGTTTGGGAACATGCTTACTACTTAAAATATCAAAACCGTCGCCCAGATTATTTGGCAGCTATATGGAATGCCGTTAACTGGAACCACGTTGCTGAGTTATACGCAAAAGCGATCTAGTTGATTTCGGATTTCGGAATTTCGATTTCGGATTTGTTATTTGAAAGGCTTACAAAGTTTTTAAAACTTCGTAAGCCTTTTTTTTGGAGGTAGAGATGGGCTATTTTAGCAGTGAAAATCATGTGTAACATTTTTTGCAAGATGTAAACAGTTAAAATATTGATTTACAAATAATTAAAGTTAAAATTACTTAAAAATATGTTACACCAAATTCAACAAAAAGGTGGAATTTTTGATCGATGCTATGCCTTTTGAAAATTTAAACCTTAACAACAGTTGCTGGTTAATTACCTAAATCCGAAATTGAACATTCGAAATTCGATATCAAAATGAAAGCCCTTGTTTTAGAAGCCAAAGACCAACCACTTGCCTGGAAAGAAGTTAACAAACCCACTCTGCAACCCGGTGAGGTTTTAGTGCAAATTAAAGCCGCCGCACTTAATCGCCGCGATTATTGGATAACCATTGGCAAATATGCCGGCATTAAGTATCCAACCATATTAGGGTCTGATGGGGCAGGTGTGGTTGCCGAAGTTGGCAGCGAGGCTGATTCACATTGGCTAAACAAAGAAGTCATCATTAATCCATCCAATAACTGGGGCGATCATCCCGAATATCAGGGTAAAGACTTTACTATATTGGGCCTGCCGCAAGATGGTACGTT
>JBDSIC010000133.1:0-4360 GCA_039918195.1 Mucilaginibacter sp. | reverse complement strand
CGCATCCTTAACCGTGTTAAACACCGGCCTGTCAAGGTGCTGCTGACCGCCCTTACCGGGGGTAACACCGCCTACAAGCTGTGTGCCGTACTCTATCATCTGCTGCGCGTGGTAAGTACCTTCGTTGCCGGTAAAACCCTGAACGATAACTTTCGAATCTTTATTTACAAGAACACTCATTTGCTTTTTCTATTAATAATGGCAAAGCTAAAATTATTTTGCTAACTAAAATGCCTGCGCGCGGGAAAGGTGCTATTTTTTTACAATTGGTTTGTTTAGGTGGGGACTCACCCGGTCATCGCTTCTTTTGACCACCCACTCTGCTGCGCAAAGAGGGGTTTTTTATTTTTTCTGCTTTGCAGCGAAGTTGAGGTGAGCAAATATCGCAGGATAAAATTCCACCTATTGCGACTTGGTGCCTTTAGCATTTACCTCCTCAAACATCACCCGCATCTTCTTCAATATCTCCGGCTCTTCTACCGCAATATTTTCCGACTGATCATCTAAAATGTCAAACAGGGCTTCGTTTACAGTAAGCTGCTGCATTGACCCCGATTTTCCGTCGTTAGCCGCCTGCTTTAAGCCCAAGTATTGATGCTGTACATGATATTTATACTTGCCCCAACGGATGGCCTGCAACTTGCTGTTCACATAAAAAGGGATGACACGGTTATTATACCTCCTTGTTTTGCCTTGCTTAATTAATGGTAAAAGGCTTATCCCGTCGGTTAACGGTTTCTTCCCCTTTGCAAGCGCGGCGATAGTAGGGAAAATATCCACCATGCTTGCAGGGGTAGTAACAGGTTTCTTTTTGCCTAAACCGTAAATAATAAAAGGCTCGCGATGCCCCCCTTCAAAAGTTGTGAATTTACCTTCGCGCAGGGGTTTTGAACTGCCTGCGTGGTTGCCAAAGCTAAGCCAGGGCCCATTATCAGATGTTATCATAATAATGGTATTATGATAGAGGCCGTTCTTTTTTAAAGCATTTACCAGTTCGCCAACCGACCAATCTATTTCCATTATCACATCGGCATACAGGCCTTTGCCCGACTTGCCCTTAAATTTATCGGACACCGCCAGCGGGATATGCGGCATACTATGCGCCAAATACAAAAAGAAAGGCTTCGTGCTATTTTCGTTGATGAATTTAACCGACTGTTCAGCATAATTCGTGGTGAGCAAACTTTGGTCGGGGTTAACTTCCGCAACCTTGTCATTCAAATAAACAGGCAGGTCGGGGTTGCTTTTATTGGGCAGCATATCATTAGAGTATGGCAAGCCGTAATAAAATGAAAAACCGTATTGCAGGGGCAAATATTGGGGTGTAGCGCCAAGGTGCCATTTACCTACAATACCGCTGGTATAGCCCAGTGGCTTAAGGTATTGGGCTATGGTTTTATGCTGATGTGAAAGGCCGGCATCTTTCGGAAAAAGCACACGGTCTATCCCGTTATTAACCTGGTACAGGCCTGTAATCAGCGATGCCCGGGATGGCGAGCAAACATTGGCGGCAGCATAAAAATCAGTGAATTTTATGCCATCAGCCGCTAAAGCATCAATATTAGGCGTACTGATACCCGAGCCGTAGCAGCCCAGGTCGGTATAGCCCATATCGTCCATCAGCACTACAATTATATTGGGTTTTAGCTGGCTTAGTGCAAGCAAGGGAATGAACAGGAATAAGAATAGGATGGATATTTTATACATCCGCTCCTCCTTTCGCCACTGCAACTTCCTTCCCCCTATCCTCCGGCGGCACTTTCCCATGCCACCATGTTGCCAGCGCCGAGCCGGTGATGTTCATGATATTGCCGAACAGCGCCGGGGCTAATCCGATGGTAGCCATGCCGCCCATCAGCAGCGCCAGGCCCGAGGCGAGGCCGCCGTTTTGCATGCCTACTTCCAGCGATATGGTGCGGCAGTCCTTTTCCTTATAGCCTAACGAGCGGCTGAACCAGTAGCCCAGTACATAGCCAGCCACATTATGTATCAGCACCGCCAGCAGCAGCAGCGCCCCTACTTTGAGCAGGCTTTCGCGCCCGGCGGCGGTGATCACGATGAGGATGAGCGCTATGCCCGCCATCGAAATAACGGGCATCAGTTTATCCAGCCACTTTAGCTTTCCTTTTAATAAAGTATGGAACAGCAGGCCCGCGGTAATGGGCAGGATGACAATTTTAACGGTGTCCCAGGCCATATCCCAAAAATGAATGGTGACGTATTTACCTGCCAGCAGTTGCATCAGTAATGGCGTTACCAAAGGCGATAGCAGCGTGGATATTGTAGTTACCGCGATAGACAGCGCGAGGTTAGCCCGCGCTAAATAGGCCATTACGTTGGATGCCATGCCACTGGGGCAGCAGCCTATTAAAATGATACCGGCGGCTATCTCTTTAGGGAACGAAAAAACGCTGGCCAGCGTAAAGCCGACTAACGGCATAATCACATAGTGGCAAACCACGCCCACCAATACAATTTTAGGTGTTTTTACCACCGCTGCCAATTCTTTAAAACTCAACTCGCCGCCCATGCCGAACATGATTACCTGCAGCAAAGGAATAATAAGCGCCGACAATTTAAACCCGCCATAGCTTAAAAAATACTGCGGAAAATACATCGACAAACTCATCCCCGCGAATATGATGGCGGTGAACGCGAAGCCCTTTAGCTTTTCGCTGGTGCGGAAACTGACCGATAGGGATATAAAGAATAGCATCAGCAGCCACCCGCCCGCAGTATAGTTTTTTGCCAGCGTAAGGCCAATGTATATGAGTAAGAAAATTAGGGCCGCTATATACCCGGCAGCCCTGACCGTATTTTTTTGTGACATGTAGCCTTTATCTATTAGGTTTAATTAGTTAAAACGGCAATTACCACATCCTTTTCTTCATGTATTCATCCAGTTCGGCACGGGTCATTTTCAATTCGCCGGGGTGCTCGTCCAGCCATTTCAAAAAATCTTTGCGTATCTCTTCCGTCCATTCGCTGTCGATAGCGCCGGTGGTGTACTTGCCCTCGGTCAATCGCTGGTGGCCAAACTTATCACGCACTACGGTAACTTCCGAAGCTATCACCAAGTCGGCTACCAAGTGTGATGGGATAAATATAGTACCGTACTTTTTAGCCAGAACCACATCCCCCGGGAAAACGGTGACCTTACCTATGCGGATGGGCAGGTTAATAGAGGTAAGCACCATCTGGTTAATAAACGAGGGGTGCTGCGCTTTAAACCAGCCGTTAAAACCCTTTATTTCGCTCAGCCCTTCCTGGTCGCGCACCGAGCCGTAGAATATTACGCCCCTTTTTGATTTGGAATAGATGGAAGTACCCAAATTATCACCTATCAGCGGACCGTCATCTACCTTGCCGTAACTGTCGGCAACGTAAATATCGCCGTTGGTTAAAATATCAATGGGCCACGAGTTGCTCCAGCCCTTTTGCGACCGGCCTTCCTTTATGCCTTGCTCCTTTATCTGCTTGTCAAGGTCGGGGCGGGCGGGCATATACTGGGCGGTTACCACGCGGCCGGTCATCGGGCTGTCGGGGTTGACTATTATCCAGTCGCCTTCGTACTGGTTAGCATAGCCTTTGTTGCGTAAATAACCCCAGGCTTCTTCTATAGATACGCTCTTCAGCCTTTCCAGCAGCGCGTCTGATACCTTTGGGCGGCCATCAGGCAGGCGTTCGCCCTTCCATTCGGACGTCAAATATTTGATATGCTCGGGCGAGGTGCCGATGCTTTGCGCACAGGCCGCCGATACGCTTAAAACAAATACGGGCAGCAGCATTAATAGCTTTTTCATGGTAATGCGGTTTACAGGTAGGTAATTTTTATGCTTTTTGCGGGATGCTTGCCAGCAAGCCGCGGATATATCCAAACGCAAACAGCGCGCCCAGTTTACTGTAACCGGGCCGTTCGTTAGTATCGCCGTCCATAGTCGGCACATGGTCGGGCCGCATGGGGCCCCGGAAACCGATGTCGTAATATGCCTTCAGCGCAGCGTACATATCTATCTGGCCTTCATCGTGAAAAGTCTCTTCAAACTTATACTTGCCCCCGTGTATGTTCCTGAAGTGTACGTAGTGTATGTTTTTATTAAAGCGTTTGGCCAGCGTGGGTATATCCTCGCCCATTAACGAAAAATTGGCCTGGCACATGGTAATACCGTTAGCCGGACTTGGGTACAGGTCGAGCATTTTTTGGAACGCGTTGGCCGTTGTCATGATGCGGGCGATGCCGCCAATTTTTTCAATCTGCGGATCGTCGGGGTGCATGGCCAGCTTTACGCCCGCCTTCTCAGCTTCGGGCACTACGGCTTTTAAAAAGTACTGCAGGTTTTTCCACTGGTTATCCGGCGAA
>JBDSIC010000132.1:0-3459 GCA_039918195.1 Mucilaginibacter sp. | reverse complement strand
GGCTTTGATGCTATCCAGTTGCACGGCAGCGAAACACCGTGGTTTTGTGCGGAGTTTAAAGGCAGGGTAAAGGTGATAAAGGCTTTTGGTATTGATAATGGGTTTGATTTTGACCAATTGATACCTTATAAAAACCTTGTCGATTATTTTTTGTTCGATACCAAAACGCCGGTGCATGGCGGTTCGGGCAAAACTTTTAATTGGGACATGCTGAACGCTTATACGCTTAATTTACCTTTCTTTTTATCGGGCGGCATCAGTATCGATCATTTGGATGTGATAAAGAAAATTGATCACCCCCAATTATACGGTGTAGACTTGAACAGCCGGTTTGAAATATCACCAGGCATTAAAAATATCGAGCTGTTAACAGCGGCTTTTAAAAATACTAAGCAAATTTAACCATGAAATACGGAGTTGACGAACACGGTTATTACGGCGATTTTGGTGGGGCGTACATCCCCGAAATGCTGTACCCCAATATTGAGGCCCTGCGCAAAAAATATTTACAGGTATTGCAAGACGACGACTTTAAAGCCGAGTTTGACCAGTTATTAAAAGATTATGTTGGCCGTCCTTCGCCGTTATACCATGCTAAAAGGTATTCGGAAAAGTACGGTGCCAATATATTTTTTAAGCGGGAAGACCTTAATCATACAGGATCGCACAAAATAAACAATGCCATCGGGCAAATACTTTTGGCTGAGCGTTTGGGCAAAAAGCGTATCATCGCCGAAACCGGTGCCGGTCAGCATGGTGTAGCCACGGCCACCGTATGCGCCTTAAAAGGGCTGGAGTGCGTGGTATATATGGGCGAGATAGACATGGCCCGCCAGGCTCCTAATGTATCGCGTATGAAAATGCTGGGCGCTAAAGTGGTACCCGCAACTTCGGGCAGTAAAACGCTGAAGGATGCCACCAACGAAGCATTGCGCGACTGGATAGGCAACCCGGAAGACACACACTATATTATCGGCTCAGTTGTGGGGCCATACCCGTACCCCGAAATGGTGGCAAGGTTCCAGTCCATCATTTCTTTCGAAACCAAAAAGCAGCTTCTTGAACAAACCGGTAGCGAACTACCACAATATGTGCTGGCTTGCGTTGGCGGTGGCAGCAATGCTATGGGTATGTTCTATCATTTTTTGGATGATGAGGGGGTGAAGCTGGTAGCCGTTGAAGCAGCCGGGCAAGGGGTTGATAGCGGCCATTCGGCGGCCACAACGTATTTAGGTAAAGAGGGTGTATTGCACGGCACCCGTACCATACTCATGCAAACGGAGGACGGGCAGGTGATAGAACCTTACTCTATTTCGGCGGGGTTGGATTACCCCGGCATTGGTCCGCAGCACGCACATTTGTTTAAGATAGAGCGTGCGCAATACGTAAGCGCTACCGACGAGGATGCATTGAAAGCAGGCTTGCTATGCTGCCAGTTGGAAGGTATCATCCCGGCTATTGAAACCGCGCACGCGCTGGCTCAGCTTGAAAAAATGAAATTTGATAAGAATGATAATGTCGTTATTTGCATATCAGGCAGGGGGGATAAGGATCTGGATACGTATATAAAACACTTTGGATATTAATTAGTCCATAGCCCATAGTTGATAGTCCATAGCAAAATTTAAAACTATCAACTATGGACCATGGTCTATCGACAAAAAAACATGAACCGCTTACAAAACCTTTTCGCTAATAAGAACAATAACCTGCTGTCTATCTATTTTACGGCGGGCTATCCCGAACTGAAGACTACCGTAGATATTGCCGAAGCGCTTGAAAAAGCCGGGGTTGATTTCCTGGAAGTTGGCTTCCCGTATTCCGACCCGGTGGCTGATGGCCCGACCATACAGAACAGCTCGGAAAAAGCATTGGAAAATGGCATGACCCTAAATGTGCTATTTGAGCAATTAAAGGATTTAAGACAGCGGGTAAGCATCCCAATTTTATTAATGGGATACATTAACCCGATAGTGCAATACGGCGTAGAGCGGTTCTGTAAAAAAGCCGCTGAAGTAGGGGTAGACGGTGTTATTGTGCCCGACCTGCCGATGTACGAATATGAAAAACTGTATTCAAATTATTTTAAAGACAATAACCTAAGTAATATCTTTTTAGTTACCCCCAATACTTCCGAAGAACGCATCCGCAAGATAGACGGGCTGAGTAACAGTTTCATTTACCTGCTTTCATCCTCATCTATAACCGGCAGTAATTTGCAGGTATCGTCCAACATCGAGGACTACTACAAGCGAATAAAAGCCATGCGGCTAAATAACCCTACCATTATAGGTTTTGGTATATCAAACAATGCGTCTTACAATAAAGCTTGTGAGTATGCCAATGGTGCTATTGTAGGCAGCGCCTTTGTAAAACACCTGGCTACAGACAATTATCTTGCCGGCATCCCGGCCTTCATCAAATCAATAAAGCCGTAATTAATTAAAAGAATACCAGTGCTCTGCGTGCACTTAGGTATGCCGCCACTATATAAAATGCTACAAATACAAATCTAACTCGCCTTTGCCTTCACGTATAACTTCAAATTCGCCTGAGGTACAATCTATCACGGTAGACGGAATATTATCACCATAACCACCGTCAATAACAATATCTACCAGGTCCTCGTATTTTTCATGTATCAGTTCAGGGTCGGTAGAGTACTCAACTATCTCATCTTCGTCATGGATAGATGTCGACAGGATGGGGTTGCCCAGCACCCGTACTATCTCACGCGCTATATCATTATCAGGCACACGTATACCTACTGTTTTTTTATTGGAACTTAACAGCTTGGGTACCATATGGCTGGCATTAAATATAAACGTAAAAGGCCCTGGTAATGCTTTTTTAAGCACCCTGAAAGTGGTATTATCTATGGGTTTTATGTAGTCAGATATATGGCTGAGATCGTAGCAGATAAAAGAGAAGTTGGCCTTATCGGGCTTGATGTTGCGTATCTTACAAATGGCCTCGATAGCCCGGTGGTTGGTAATGTCGCAGCCAAGCCCATAAACCGTGTCGGTAGGGTAGATAATGAGGCCGCCTTTGCGCAGCACTTCTACCACCTGTTCAATAGCTTTCGGGTTAGGGTTTTCGGGGTATATCTTTATTAGCATAAGTATAAAGCAAATATACCTTTAAAAAGGTTTTAAAAAGTAAAAGCCGCTGGTTAGGCGGCTTACTTTTTAAACTAAATCGTCATTACGAGGAAGAACGACGAAGCAATCTCTTTAAGCTGAGCAATTATGCTTGTCCTAAAGAGATTGCCACGCTACGCTCAGCAATGACGATCTGTTATTTGTTACTTAAGCTTGCTTAGTAAACTGCAGGTTAAAGATCAACTTCACTTCTTCGCCAACAACTATTGAGCCTGCTTCGGTTACGCCATCCCAGGTTAAGCCGAAATCTTTGCGGTTTATTTTGCCGGTTACTTCAAAGCCTGCTTTGGTATTGCCA
>JBDSIC010000131.1:0-4905 GCA_039918195.1 Mucilaginibacter sp. | reverse complement strand
GTAAGGGATATTTATAGCAATTACCGTGTACTATCTACACATACTGTAAAAAACCTGATAAGGTTTTTTACAAATTAAAAAAAGCGAAACCGGGTAAGGCGGTACCCGGTTTCAATATAAGTATGTGTTTTTAAAAACAGAAACACATGCAAAAATATAATATTCCTGTTAGTGGTAATGGTTTTTATTCAAATCAGGTAGGTTAAGGACAGTTGGATGTATCAATTTTGTTATAATGCGGTGTTTTATGTACATGCTGACTTACTAAATGTACTTTTAACTCAATTATATAACCATAATCACATGATGAAGAGACTTTTATTTTCCCTGCTGTTGGTAGCTGCGTGCAGCAGTGTTTTTGCCAACATTACACAAAACCGCTGGCGCTGGCGCAATAACGACGGCACCGAAACCACAGCCACCTGGAAAGCAGGGCAGGACACGGCCATTGTCATCAACGATATGAGTTCTATCAGGTTGCGCGCCGAGATCTATAACGATACCAATGACAGCACCCGCGCAATAGGCCAGAATCTGCAGTATGCGGCTTCAGCATCGGGGCCTTGGTACGATATTACTGACGCCACACCGCTAAATGCTTTTGTTTTGGCTGGTGACGGTTATTACATTAAAAACGGCGAAGCGACAACGCGGCAGCTGAACAACGGCAAATATCCTGCGTTCGAGCCGGGCAGCATTGTAACAGGCACTAACGTGGTAAGCAATATTATAAAATTTAACAGGAGCCGCGAATATGAGTGGCACATTAAGCCAACTGCGTATACCAAGCCCAATACTACCTATTATTTTAAGGCAGCCGGCACGCAGGAGGGCAGCAAGGGTTCTGCCAAACTAACCACGGGCAGCTTCTTTACGGCAGATAAGGTTATCCTGACCAACAGCGGCTTTGAAACCAACCAGCAGGTATGGACACCAAGCAACAGTAACGGCAGCGTATCTACCATGGTGGTTAATTCTACCGCCAACCAGTTCCACTTTGGTGCCAAAGCCTTAAAAATTACCGTTACCGATAAGGGTACGGAAAACTCGGTGAAACTTACGCATAGCGCCTTTACAGGCAGCAGCGAGCGTACCTATTTGTTACGCTTTTGGGCTATATCCGATTTAAATAATGCTTTACTAAGGTTAAATGTTAAGTCATCAGCAGGCGATAGCTTTTGTACCTACAAAATAAGCAAAAGGTTTGATGCCAATGCTAACGGCTGGCAGGCTTATGAGTATGCTTTTAAAGTGCCTGACGGCCCTGTAACAGTAGAGATGACCTTTAACAGCAATACCACTTATTATTTAGATGATGTGGAAATATATGATGACACGCACCCTAACATCGATGTAAAAACACAATATAAGTGGCAATATAACCACCCTAACCCGGGATGGATATCGGGCGATAACGATACTTCAGTAAAATTGCCTGACGGCAGGGTAGCCTGGATATTCAGCGACTCGTTTATGGGTGATGTTGACCCGCACTCTAATATTATTACAGGCAACAACCGTATTATTAACAACCTGGTAGTGGTTGAGGATACCACCGGGCATTTCACTTATGCAATAAGAGGCACCCCCGGTAACTCACAATCGCTGTTTGAGCCGATAAATGGCCACGTACTGTGGAATAACGGTGCCGTGGTTGAAGGTAACCAACTTAAAGTGGTGTTACAGGAAGTTAGCGGTTTAAACACGGTAGGCACCCACATAGGTACCTTATCGCTGCCCGAACTGCAGGTTGTAGGCACCAAGCCTGCCTACCGCGATATAAATGCGATTTTGCAGGATGGCGGGTATAATTATATTTATTACGGCGAAGCACCGGGCACATTTGAGCGCTACACCAAGGTAGCGCGCGTTAAAATAGGCTCACTGGACGATTTGACACCGTGGGAATATTATACTAACAATAACACATGGAGCACAACCGGCGAGAACAACGCCAAAAGGCTGATATCAACCGCAGTAGCATCAAACGTGATAAAATTAGGTGCCGGCAGCTATGTAATGAATGCTGTACCCAACCTTAGCGGCGAGATAGCCGTATGGTTTGCCGCAACGCCGCAAGGCCCCTGGATAAACAGGACCACCATTTATAACACGCCGGGGCGCGAAGCCATACTGTCTTATTTTGGCCACATTGATGCAGGCTCGGGTAAGGATGGGGTGTATACCTTTACTTATTCGTCATACCCTTTTATTGAGGGCGACGCGGTGGAGATGCAGCGTGCTGATAAAGGCGTTTATACTATTCATTATGCAAAAGCTAATTTGCTTGAACTTTCGCCTTTTGCACCTAAAAAACAACCGGACAGCCTTACCAGCTATTCTTTTACCAGTGTTGGTAAAAACGTGATATTAAAATGGACAACCGCCCTAACCAGCCACGATCATTTTGAAATTGAACTGAGCCGCGACCTGGTTAGCTGGACAAACGTAGCAACCGTTGCAGGCGGCAGCGGCAACAGTTTTGAAGCACAATTTAGCAACCCGGCGCCGGGCGACAATTACTACCGTATGAAGTTGTTTGATGTTGATAAGAATATGACCACCACGCAAACTATAAAATACTATGCTAAACCAACAGCCGTACCGGTAAGCTTTACGGCTACAGCGGTGGGTAACAGGGTTAGGCTTAACTTCCGTACATCTACAGAAATACTAAACCCGGGTTTCAAAATAGGCAGGTCGGCAGTGAACAGCACCGAGGTGAGCAACTGGACCAAAATAACCGATGTAGAGGGTTCAGGAACTTCGTTTAGCCCTAAAAACTATGAAGTTTATGACGAAAGCCCGTTAAATGGTATGAATTACTATGTACTGGCTTACTTTGAGGCTGGCAAGGAAGTTTATTCAAAATCACATTCGGCCGAGATCGTTAGTACGTTTACAACTACCAGCGCCATGGCGTTTGATGTATACCCTAACCCGGCAAAGGGCAATGTGCAATTTGCCTTAAAGGGTTATAAAGGCAGCGAGATAACTGCTACATTAACCAATATGTTTGGCAAGGTTTTAGGCCGTGAAACGTTTAGGGTGAACGGTAACGAGAACTACACCCTGCGGGCAAGGCCTGCGGCTGGAACGTACATTGTCAACCTGAGCGGGGCAGGCTTAGCCAAATCGGCCAAGGTTATTTTGCAATAGGTTGCTTTGAATTTTATGATGAAAAATGCTAAGATCCCCCGGTTTCGGGGGATCTTTTAGTTTATAAATAAGCTAACTGTTTGGTTGTGGTTAGTGATACGGCAATTGTAACAAATTGGAGGCATAATTTTTTGCTGCTGTTTTTTTATAATTTTGCCATCACGAAGGCAACCAATGCCGGCATAACCAATTTTAATATTGCCGTACCAATTATAATTGTGCACTTGTAATTATCTAACTGTTTTATAAAAAATGAGAACTTTATATTGTTTACTGATAACCACGGGGATGTTGCTGGCCGGATTTTCTGATTGTACCGCACAAAGATATGTACGTTTGTTTGATGGTAAGACTTTTGATGGCTGGGAAGGTGATACCGTTAAAACCTGGCGCATTGTCAATGGCGAAATAATAGGCGGCTCGCTGACCGAAACAGTACCGCATAACGAATTTATCAGCACCTCAAGTAATTACCACAATTACATACTGAAAGTAAAATTCAAGCTGTTGGGCACCGAGGGCTTTGTTAATACCGGTGTACAGTTTCATAGCCAGCGTGTGCTGGAACCTGCTTATGAAATGACAGGCTACCAGGCCGATTTGGGGGACGGTTTTTGGGGATGCCTGTATGATGAATCGCGCCGGAATAAGATACTGGCACAGGCTGATACCAATGTGATAAAAAAGGTATTAAAGCGCGGGCAGTGGAACGATTACGAGGTGTGGAGCGAGAACGGCCGCACACGCATTAAGCTGAATGGCGTACAAACAGTTGATTACACCGAGCCCGACCCGTCAATCCCGCAAACAGGCATGATCGCCTTCCAGGTACATGGTTACGGTAAGACAGAAGTGCATTACAAAGACATATTTTTAAAACGGCTGCCATTAAACCGGGAATAATTTTTTGAATTATTTGCAATCGATTGCGTAAAAATGCTTCTGTAAGCAGCACACAGCAGGATGCTAAACTATTTTATCAATGACTATCAGTTAGTTATAGAAATAAAAGGTCTTTGAAATTCAATTTTTTTTTATTCAATTAGCCTTTCCTAATAAAAAGCCATCATACATATCAATTATCATTATGAATTTATTTCGTACTTTTTTTACAGTATTGATCTGCCTTTTGCTGTTATCCGGTAGCTATACGCCCGGCTTTAGCCAGGCAGCCAAAACCACTGATACCACAAAAATTACCCGCGAGTATACGCTCGAAACCACCATGCTGGGCTATATTGGTACCGACGGTACCCGTAACCCGGTGCTGCGCGCCAATAAAGGCGACCGTGTACGGATAAACATTGTGAACGGCGAGTTGATGACGCATGACATCGCCCTTGAAAAGCTAAATATTAAAAGCAAAGGCCTGGTAGAAAAAGGCTCAAAGGCAAGCATTGTTTTTACCGCGCTTAATAACGATACATACTACTGTACCGTGCCCGGCCACCGCGCCGCGGGCATGGTAGGGCGCTTTGATGTAGTGGAAGGCCCAATAACCAACGAGCCTACCGTAAAAGGAAAAGTGCCGACGAAAGACGGCAAGCCCCTTAACCTGAACTTTGAAGCCGGTACGCTAAAGGACTGGACAGCCACAGGTACCGCGTTTACCGATGCCTCCGTTATGTCTGAAGATCCGTCGCCCGTACATGCAAAAGAAATGCACATAGGTTTTGCCGGCAAACACTTTGTAACCAGCGGCGGCACCAAAAATTATAAGTTAACAGGTACGCTTACCTCTGTTCC
>JBDSIC010000130.1:0-3404 GCA_039918195.1 Mucilaginibacter sp. | reverse complement strand
GCTTACCAAACTTGCCCACAAAAAATATCGAAAGCAGATCAAGCAAACCATTTACAAAGCGGCTTAGGCCAAACTTGGTTTTACCGTATTTGCGCGGGCGGTGCTCAACCACCTGTTCGCCAATTTTGGTAAAACCGGCCCACTTGGCTATAACCGGTATGTAGCGGTGCATTTCACCGTACACCTCAATATTTTTTACCACCGCTTTGCGGTAGGCCTTCAGCCCGCAGTTAAAGTCGTGCAGGTTATGTATGCCCGACATGCGGCGTGTTGCCGAGTTAAATATTTTAGTCGGTATGGTTTTGCTGAGCGGGTCGAAGCGTTTAGCTTTCCAGCCCGATATCAGGTCGTATTTTTCTTCTTTTATACGGCGGTAAAGCTCGGGTATCTCGTCTGGACTGTCCTGCAGGTCGGCATCCATGGTGATGATCACATCGCCCTGCGCGGCCTCAAAGCCTACATTTAGCGCTGCTGATTTGCCATAGTTACGCCTGAATTTGATGCCTTTTAAATGCGGGTTTTGCTCTTTAAGCCGGCATATCATATCCCACGAACCATCCTTGCTGCCATCATCAATAAGGATCACTTCGTAGCTAAAGTGGTTGTTATCCATTACGTCCTTTATCCACGAGGTAAGTTCGGGTAATGATTCTACTTCATCGTATAAGGGTATTACTACTGATATATCCATTTATAAGGCGACGGGTTATCGTGCACCGTCAGCAAAAATATAAAAATAAGCAATGGTTTTATATAAGAGAATTTGATAGCGTAAATTAGAATTCACATATTTGATTATGCTTAAATCTTTATTATCATTTGCTTTACTTTTAGTTGTGCTATCAACTGCCGCTCAAACTGTGGCAGATACTGCAAAAAAAAGTATCCCCGGAGCTGATGATATTTATGTAGCGGTTGAACAGCTTCCTGAGTTTCCGGGAGGTACACAGGAATTTATGAGATTTATAGCCCATAATATACGTTATCCTGCTCGTGCAAGGGAAAATACTATAACTGGCCGTGTTTTCGGTACTTTTGTGGTAGAGCCTAATGGCTCATTGTCTGACGTGAAAATCACCAAAGGTATAGGCTATGGATGTGATGAGGAAGTGGTGAGGGTAATAAGACTATCGCCAAAATGGAAACCCGGCATTCAAAATGGCAGGCCGGTACGTGTACAATATAACGTGCCAGTTACGTTTAACCTGGAAGTTAACGGCGTCCCTATTCCACCGCAAAAAAAAGAAAGAATTAAACTCCCGGTAACCGACACCCTGGTACAATATTATAAATACCCCGACCAGTTGGTGCATAAAAAGGAGTATGCCGATTATATGGTGTTTGTTTATCCCCCGGATCCCTCAAGGCTATATCCTTTTAAACAATTTTATGTGGACGGTAAACCGAAATTATACGGCATGCTGCGTGAAGAGGATGGGGAATTATTTTTACAAGGTCAGTGTGTTGAATATTATCCGCAAGGCGGGAAAATGTCAACAGTTAACTATAATAATGAGGGTAAAAAAAACGGAAGCGAGTATTTGTTTTATCCTAATGGAAAGCTTAACAGTGAAAAACAGCATGACCCTAAATATTCCAGGGAGCAATTCATTACTTGCAATGATTCTGTAGGAAATAAATTGGCCAGTAATGGGAATGGCAAATGGGTTATATATAACAGTTCGTTTGATACAGTGATACAATCGGGGCCAATAAAAAAAGGTGTGCCGCATGGCGAATGGACGACATGGAAAAACGATAGCACCCAGATCATCAGCACAATGGATAAGGGTGTTGTAAAGGAAGAGCGGATATACTTTAAAGTAGAAAGTAAATTTCTATCGGTAGATGAACTGCCTATGTATAGAGGCAGTTACAAAGCCTTAAATGCTTATGTGCGCAAAAATTTAAAAGACCCCAGAAAAGACAAATCTTTCGGTATTAATAATATAGTTTTGGTTGCAGTGACCGTAAAGCCAGATGGTACATTCTTAAATGTTGAAGTAGCAAAGCCTTTAAGTATTGGCTGCAACGAAGAAGCAGTAAGGGTAATACGCAGCACAGAGCCCTGGGTGCCAAATGCAAATCTGCAAAATCCTTTAAAAATATTTTTTCCTGTATATTTTGGTGATGCTTATGGTAGGAGTAATGGCTTTAACTATCCGCCAAGCTTAAGTGTTGATTGACAGGTGCAGTAAATTAACCCAACCCCAGCACCTTACTTGTCCTTGCCCTCGTCGCTCCCGCCAATGCCTCATCCTTAGGCAGCGATTGCCCGTACGATGGTATCATTTGCTTTAGCTTGGCCTGCCAGGCGGCTGATTGTACTTTTGTTTTAAAGCAACGCTCTAATAAGGTTACCATAATAGGTACTGATGTTGACGCGCCCGGCGACGCGCCCAGCAAGGCTGATATGGTGCCGTCGGCAGAAGTAACCACTTCGGTACCAAACTCAAGCTTGCCGCCCAGTTCCTTGTCTTTTTTGATGATCTGTACACGCTGCCCGGCAACGTCAAGCGTCCAGTCCTCTTGTTTGGCGCCGGGATAGTACTCCTGTAGTGCCTTCAGGCGGTCGCCTTCCGATTGCAGTACCTGGCTGATGAGGTATTTGGTAAGTGCCAGCTCGTGCATCCCTACAGAAAGCAGCGGGCGTATATTGTTAAATTTTATCGACTTAAACAGATCCAGTAGTGAGCCGCGTTTTAAAAAGCGGGTAGAGAAGCCGGCGTAAGGGCCAAAAAGCAGCTCCTTTTTGCCATTTACCACCCGGCTATCCAAATGCGGTACCGACATGGGCGGCGAACCCACCGAGGCTTTGCCGTATACTTTGGCGTTATGCTGTTTTATAACCTCGGGGTTTTGGCAAACCAGCCATTGTCCGCTCACGGGGAAACCGCCAAAGCCCTTACTCTCGCGTATGCCCGATTTTTGCAGCAGGGGCAAAGCGCCGCCACCTGCGCCCACAAAAACAAATTTGGCTTTCACCTTGCGGCTTTTGCCGGTAATTTTGTCTTTCACCTTTACCTGCCAGCTGCCGTCTTTGCAGTTTTTTATGTCTTCCACATCGTGGTTAACATGTAAATTAACACCGGGTTGCTTATTTAATTTATCAAACAGGATACGGCTAAGGGTGCCAAAGTTTACATCGGTGCCTATATCCATAAAGGTGGCCGATACTTTTTGCGCGTCGTCGCGGCCTTCCATCACTAAAGGCATCCATTGTTTTAATTGCTCTTTATCTTCGGAGTAAAGCATGCCTTTAAAAAAGTGGTGCTTTACCAACGCTTCCTGACGTTTTTTTAGATAATCCACGTTATCGGCTCCCCAAACAAAGCTCATGTGCGGCACCTTAACAATAAATTCTTTTGGCGAAGCAATGTAGCCGCTTTCTATTAAAAAGGCCC
>JBDSIC010000129.1:0-3516 GCA_039918195.1 Mucilaginibacter sp. | reverse complement strand
TATCATGGGGCAGCTACTGGCATTGGGAGTATTGGTATTACTGCAAAGGGTATTTTTAACGGAGGAACAATTACACGCCTGGGGCTGGCGTATACCGTTTGCGATAGGGGCTATGCTGGCCATTATTACCATGTACCTGCGCCGCAGTCTACAGGAGTCGGCATCGTTCTCAAAACCGCACGAAGATGGCAAATCCATGCATGGCACTTTGCGCGCACTGGCACAGCATCCAAAAGCAGTGTTAACGGTGATAGGCTTAACATTGGGGGGGACAGTAGCTTTTTACACGTTCACTACCTATATGCAAAAATTCCTGGTAAATACGGCTGGATTTGATAAAAGCACCGCCACCCTAATATCAACCCTTACACTGTTTGTGTTTATGCTGATACAGCCGCTATTTGGCTCATTAAGCGACAGGATAGGGCGCAAGCCGCTATTGATAACCTTCGGGATATTAGGGACTATCATCACCATCCCTGTATTATCGGCCTTAAGTACGGTTACAGAACCATACGCAGCGTTCGCGCTTATCATGCTGGCGCTTATTGTGGTCAGCGGTTATACATCCATTAACGCCGTAGTAAAAGCCGAACTGTTCCCCGCGCACATCAGGGCGCTGGGTGTTGGCTTTCCCTACGCCATCGCCGTATCCATCTTCGGCGGTACGGCCGAATACATCGCCCTTGCGTTTAAGGATGCCGGGCATGCACAGTGGTTCTACTATTATGTAACTGCCTGTATCGTAGTTTCGTTGGTAATATACATTTTCATGGCTGATACGCGCACATTCTCGAAGATAGAAGACGAATTGGAGGGGGAATAATTTAGTCAATGGTCCATGGTCGATAGTCATAGTAGATAATTAATTATAATGCTATGGTACATGGACTATTGACCATGGACTACCTATCACTAAACAAAAAAATCCTATTTTTGCAGCCTTATGATGTCAGATATACAACATCTTTCGCAACAAGCGGTTCAACTGCTGCAGCAACTTATTTCAATACCGTCATTCAGCAGGGAGGAGGAGCGTACGGCCGATTTACTGGAGCAGTTTTTAAAACAACACGACATAAAAGTTGAAAGGAAGCTAAACAACCTTTGGGCACGCAATAAATATTTCGACCCGGCCAAACCCACCATTTTGCTTAACTCTCACCATGATACGGTGAAGCCCAACTCCGGCTACAAACGCGATCCTTATGATGCTAAAATAGAAGATGGCAAATTGTTCGGCCTGGGGAGTAATGATGCCGGCGGCTGCCTGGTGGCGCTCATCGCCGTGTTCCTTTATTTTTACGAGCGGGAAGGTCTGAAATATAATTTTTGCCTGGCTGCAACCGCCGAAGAGGAAATTTCGGGCGTTAACGGGCTGGAATTAATTATCCCTGAACTTGGCAACCTGTCATTCGGCATAGTTGGCGAACCTACCCTGATGCAACTGGCCATCGCCGAAAAGGGCCTGATGGTATTGGATTGCACCACCTACGGCAAAGCCGGCCATGCCGCGCGCGAAGAAGGCGATAACGCTATATACAAAGCGCTGACCGATATCGAATGGTTCCGCAGCTATAAATTCCCTAAGGAATCAGAAGTTTTTGGCCCGGTAAAAATGTCGGTGACCGTTATTAACGCCGGCTCGCAGCACAATGTGGTGCCCGCAACCTGTACGTTTACAGTTGATGTGCGGGTAACCGATGCTTACCGTAATGAAGAGGTGCTTGAAATCATCCGGCAGCATGTAAGCTGCGAGGTAAAGCCGCGTTCTATCCGCTTAAAACCATCGTCTATAGATAAAAACCACCCGATAGTACAGGCCGGTATCGCTTTGGGTCGCGAAACTTATGGTTCGCCCACTACATCTGATCAGTCCTTGCTTGATATACCCTCGCTAAAGGTAGGCCCTGGCGATTCGGCGCGTTCGCATAGCGCTGATGAGTTTATCTATGTGGACGAGATAAAGGAGGGCATCCAGTTCTACGTGAACATGCTCGAACAAATCTGCTGATCTATGAAACCCGCCTTTACACCATTCCCTGAATTGCAAACACAGCGATTGCTATTACGAAGATTAAGTATGACTGATGAGAATGAGGTATTCTCTATCCGCAGCCGCGAAAATCACTTTGTTAACTACAAAAAGGCCGTTACCATTGACGATGCCCGCGAGTTTATCGGCCATATACAAAAATTTGGCGATACCGATGTGGCGATCACGTGGGCTATCACTTTCAAAAACTCACCCAAATTATTAGGCACCATTGTTTACTGGAATATTTCAGATGACCGCCTGACAGCCGAGATAGGCTATGAGTTGGCACCCGAAAACCAGGGAAGGGGTATTATGAACGAAGCGATGCAGGCCGTGCTTGATTTTGGATTTAATGAGCTTGGTTTTCAATCCATTGAAGCTTACACTATGGCAGACCATGCGCGCTCATTAAACCTGCTGGCTAAATTTAATTTTAAACCTGCGCCTAACTTGCGGAACGATGACCCGGAAATTATCTACGTACTTTCAAAACCAGGCTCATAACAGCATCTGCAACCACGGCAAATAATTTTATATTTGCGGTATGAGTAAATTGTGGCAAAAAACAACCAATGTTAATGAACTGGTAGAAAATTTCACCGTTGGCCGCGACCGTGAGTTTGACAGCCAGATGGCCGCTTTTGATGTGCTGGGTTCGCTGGCGCATACCAAAATGCTGCAAAGCATTGGCCTGCTTGATGCTGCCGACCTTGACCTTGTTCAAACCGAATTAAAAAATATTTATAAAGACGTACAAAACGGCAAGTTTACCATTGAGGAGCATGTAGAAGATGTGCACTCGCAGGTAGAACTATTGCTTACCCAGCGCATTGGCGATGCTGGTAAAAAAATACACAGCGGCCGTAGCCGTAACGACCAGGTGCTGGTTGACCTGAAACTATTTTTCCGTAACGAATTACAGCAGGTCGTGGGCGAAACAGAAGAATTATTCCGCTTACTGGTATCGCTTAGCGAGAAACATAAAGACGTTTTACTGCCCGGCTATACGCACTTACAAGTGGCTATGCCATCTTCATTCGGCCTTTGGTTTGGTGCCTATGCTGAAAGCCTGGCTGATGATCTGGAACTGATTTTGGCGGCCTACAAGATCACCAATAAAAACCCATTGGGTTCGGCAGCGGGCTATGGGTCATCGTTCCCGTTAAACCGTATGCTTACCACTAATTTACTTGGGTTTGACGGTTTGAATTATAATGTTGTGTATGCCCAAATGGGCCGTGGCAAAACCGAAAGGATAATAGCACAGGCGCTATCTTCCATCGCCGCAACCCTGGCTAAAATGGCTATGGACCAATGCCTGTACCTGAGCCAGAATTTTGCTTTTGTAAGCTACCCCGAGAACCTGACCACCGGCAGCAGTATTATGCCGCATAAAAAAAACCCCGATGTATTTGAATTGATACGATCTCATTGTAACCGCATACAGGCTTTACCAAATGAAATTATGTTGATGACAA
>JBDSIC010000128.1:0-3679 GCA_039918195.1 Mucilaginibacter sp. | reverse complement strand
CCGAAACCTACTACTTTGCCTTCCTGCTCGGCAACCAGGCAAAAGTCAGGGTCGAGTATTAGCTTAAGATCTTTAGCAAGGTAATCAAACTCATCGTTGTTCATGGGCACAAAACCCAGGTTGGCATCCCACGCCTTATTATATACCTCACGAAGCCGGGTAGCCTCGTTCTTGAAATCCTTCATGTTTATTTTGCGGATAACAATGTTGTTTCGCTTTAAACGTGCCTGCAAAGCGTCCAGCAGTTTAGCCGACCGGTCGTCATAACCATCCGCGCCAAATTTATAGGCTATCAGGTCCATTTTTTTAGCCAGGCCCGCCTGTTCCATCAAATCGGCATAGTAAGCCGCATTGTAGGTCATCATCACCATCGGCGGACTGTCAAAGCCTTTCACCAAAAGCCCGCAGGCTTCGTTGGTAGAAAAATTTACAGGGCCTATCATGGTTTCAACACCTTTTTCGCGCAGCCATTGGGCGGCTGTATCAAAAAGCTCATTGGCTGTAGCGGCATCGTTTATACAATCGAAAAAGCCAAAAAAGCCATCATTGGCATGGTTAAACTTGTTGTGGTTGTTATTTAAAATAGCCGCAATGCGCCCGGTTACCTTGCCATCATTATATATCAAAAATGGCTGCAGCGACGAATGTTTGTGAAAAGGGTGCGTGGTTAGCAGGTCCTTTTGTGCAATAAATAATTCGGGAACGTAATAAGGATCGTTTTTATACAGGTCATGCGGAAAATCAATAAAAGCAGCAAGCTCCTTTTTTGATTTAACCGGAATTATTTGATTCATCGGTATGGTAGGTTTATATGTAAAAAGGTGTGCATTTGTATGCACACCTTTTTTTATATTCTTTCTTTTACGGTAGTTACACCGGCGTATTTAAATGCTTTTGCAATTTTCTCAACTGCTTCGTCTATCTGTGCAAAGGTATGCGTGGCCATTAATGAGAAACGCAGCAGGGATGAATCAGACGGAACAGCAGGGGATACTACCGGGTTAACAAAAATGCCATTTTCCTGTAGTTGGTTGGTCACCAGGAAGGTTTTATCATTATCGCGGATGTAGATAGGCAATATAGGGCTTTCAGATTCGCCTATATCAAAGCCTTCTTCGGTAAACAGTTTGGAAGCGTAGTTGGTATTGTCCCAAAGTTTTTGGATACGCTCAGGCTCGGCCTCAATAATATCTAAAGCGGCAATAACACTGGCTACTGAGCCGGGCGTCATGCTGGCGCTGAACATTAATGAACGTGCGCGGTGTTTTAAATAATCAATGGTTTCATAATCGGCGGCAATAAAACCACCTAATGATGCCAGCGATTTACTAAAGGTGCTCATGATCAGGTCAACCTCGTCGGTCAGCCCAAAGTGCGATGCTGTACCCGAACCGTTATAACCAATTACGCCTAAACTGTGCGCGTCGTCAACCATTATGTTGGCGCCGTACTCTTCGGCAAGCCTTACAATTTCGGGCAGCTTTACAATATCGCCTTCCATACTGAATATACCGTCGACAACGATCACCTTTACCGCTTCTTCCGGCAAAAGGCTCAGCTTGCGCTGCAGGTCGTCCATATCATTATGGGCGTATTTTATCACTTTAGAAAAAGAAAGACGGCTGCCGTCAATCAGCGACGCGTGATCATACTCATCAAGTATCAGGTAATCGTTACGGCCGGTTATGCACGACAGCACACCCAGGTTAACCTGGAAGCCTGTACTAAACAAAACGGCAGCTTCTTTGCCCACGTAAGTGGCAAGCTTGTTTTCCAGATCGATGTGTATATCAAGTGTGCCATTTAAAAAGCGCGACCCTGCACAGCCTGTGCCGTACTTGTCTATCGCCCTTTTAGAAGCTTCTTTTATTTTTGGATGATTGGTTAACCCCAGGTAGGAGTTTGAACCAAACATTAGTACACGTTTACCATTAATAATTACTTCAGTATCCTGTCCCGATTCGATAGGCCTGAAAAAAGGATACAGGCCCTTCTCCCTGATCTGATTTGCATCCTGGAACTGAGCAATCTTTTGGTGTAGTTTTTTACCCATGCATTAACTCTGCTTAAATTTTTTGTAAAAATAACATGAATAAGCAATATACATACATCTCTGCTGTAATTTTTTTTAACACTGCCTATAAATGAGACTGTTTAAATCTACAAGGCAAATTAATCAAATTTTTTATTTAATCAGTGTCAAATTTTTTCATTTACCACATTTTAGCTATAAATTGTTCAAATAAATCTCACAACCGTTATAGTTAACGGTATAGCAATGTAAAAATTTTGTTGTTAATAATCATTAAGTCATACCAATAACATATTAGCAAATTATGGCTTGTTTATTGTTAATTATGTAGAAATATTGCGCTTACTTTTGCAAATCAAACATCGCGCCGAGATAGTTTTTATATGAAAAAAATAATTTTATTGCTATTCCCCTTATTGTTTTTAGTACACATAACCTATGCCCAAACCGCCAAAGATAGTGTGCAGGGTACAATAACCCTGCAACAATGTATTGATTTTGCACTGCGTAACCAGCCCGCGGTACGCCAGGCATCTATAGACGAAGAAATAAATGAAAGGGATATTAAAATAGGTTTATCATCATGGTTGCCACAGCTAAACGGCACCGGGCAGGTACAGCATTATTTTAAAGGCGGGCCGGTAGCGGGTGCGGCCAATATACCGGGCGGGGTTAGTAGTGATATCCGCAACCTGTCTACCCTCGGCTTGCAGGCCAGCCAGGTCATCTATAATAATGATGTATTTTTAGCCGCCCGCAGCGCACGTTACAGCAGGCAGTATTTTAAACAGAATACGGCCATTAACCAGATAGATGTAGTATCGGACGTAAGCAAGGCATTTTTTGATGTGCTGCTGTCGCAAAAGCAATTGAATATTACCAAAGAGGATATTACGCGCCTGCAGCGCAGCTTAAAGGATGCCCGCAGCCGCTATGATGCCGGCGTATCTGATAAGATAGATTACAAACAGGCAACTATCGCCTTAAATAACGCCCTTGCATCGCGTAAGCAAACTGAGGAAGCTATAAAAAGTAAAGAGGCCTATTTAAAACAATTAATGGGTGCCGGCCCTAAAAGCAACCTCAACCTGCAATACGATTCGGCCCGCTATGAAGGCCAGGCGTATATTGATACCAACCAAACGCTTGATGTAAACAACCGGTTTGAATACCGACTGCTGCAAACCAACAAGGCCTTGCGCGGCATCAATGTAAATTATTATAAGTGGGGATTTTTCCCCTCGCTGTCGGCCATTGGCGCTTATAACTTGATATATGCAAACCGTAACCTTTCCGACCTATATAACAACTCATTTCCTAACGGGTATGTTGGCCTGTCGTTAAGCCTGCCTATATTCCAGGGCACTAAGCGGTTGCAAAATTTAGCCAAGGCGCGCTTGCAGGAGGACAGGGCTGACCTGGATATTATTAACGCGCAAAACAGCATTAATACCGAATATGTAACGGCATTGGCCGCCTATAAAAGCAACTTTACCAGCTGGCAGCTGGTAAAGCAAAACGTTGATTTGGCAAAAGATGTATATACGGTAGTAAGCCTGCAATACCGCGAAGGCATAAAAACCTACCTCGATGTTATTATAGCCCAGTCGGACCTGCGTACCGCGCAGTTAAATTATTACAACGCCT
>JBDSIC010000127.1:0-3164 GCA_039918195.1 Mucilaginibacter sp. | reverse complement strand
TGCCAAAAAGCGGAATACCTGCCAGAACGGGACGTTCCAGGGCATGATGGCCAGCACCACGCCAATGGGCTGAAATGTGACAAAACTTTTAGAAGCATCGGTTTCTATTAAGCCGTCTTTCAGGTGGTCTGCGGCGTTGGCGGCATAATAATCACACACGGAGGCGCATTTTTCTACCTCGGCAATACCCTGCTTCAAAGGTTTACCCATTTCAAGTGCCATTAGTTCTGCCAGCTCATCTTTACGGGATAGCAATACCTTACTCATATTGGTAAGCAGCCGGCTGCGTTCCTTGTGCGGCGAATGTCGCCAATTGAGCCATGCGGTATTGGTTTGCAGTATCTTTTTATCTACCTGCTTATCAGTATGTGCCGTGTATTTTTTGATGGCCTTTCCGTTGGCCGGGTTAATTGAAATGATATCCATGATAAGTTAATATTACGAAGATAAAAGGGTGTTGTAAACAAATCTTTTTATTCATCTGTAAATGACTATAAAACGCGTTTGTTCAATTTCATCAAAAAAAATCCGAAAAAATGATTTAGTAAGGGTAAAAACCGTTTTTTAAACAGGTATTCCTAATATGTAAATTTCAATGTGCGAACATCTTTTTTGCATTTTTAATATTAAAGAATTGGTTATTTAAATAGTATAAAATCCACATTACTTTTTTGTTAAAATATTCCTAAAAATGCTGTGCCCTATTGTATCGGAATTTTTACCTTATAGATTTGTTATACCCTAATTCATAGAAAGAGATGGAGATTATCAACCACTTGACAGTAGAGCAAAAATTACAAGGAGTAATACTTCTGGTTATTTGCACGCTGGCTACCGTGAACTACTTTTTCTTGTAGTTCAATGAGCCTAAATTATTTCGGGGTGCAGTTTAGAACATGCACCCCGAATTTTTTTTGTAATTTTTTGTGATTATTTATGGCCGTACCTGGCCATGACCTTTAACTAACCATTTATAGCTCGTCAGCTCATCCAACGCCATTGGGCCGCGGGCATGCAGCTTTTGGGTGCTGATCCCTATCTCGGCACCAAGCCCGAATTGTGCGCCGTCGGTAAACGCAGTAGAAGCGTTAATGTATACTGCTGCTGCATCAACCTGCTGTAAAAATATTTCGGCATGCGCATCATTTTCGGTAATAATGGCTTCACTATGCTTTGAACTGTTTGTCGCGATATGATGAAGCGCTTCGTCAAGGCTATTCACCGTTTTGATAGCCATTTTATAATCTAAAAACTCGGTGCCAAAATGTTCGGGCTGCGCGGGTTTTAGTAATTCGGCAGTATAGTGTCCCTGTAATGCAGTATATGCTGCTTCATCAGCAAAAATTTCCACCTGTTTTTCTGCCAAATGTTTTGCAATAGCGGGCAAATCTGCAAGGCGGGAGTGATGAATTATGAGGCAATCCAGCGCATTGCATACGCTTACCCTGCGGGTTTTCGCGTTAAATACAATATTGGCGGCTTTTTGTGTGTCGGCGGTTTCGTCAACATAGGTATGCACAATGCCGGCACCGGTTTCAATTACAGGTACTTTACTGTTGTTACGTACGTGGTTTATCAACCCCTGGCTTCCGCGTGGTATCAATACATCTACGTATCCAACGGCGTTCAGCAGGGCATCAGTCGCCTCGCGCTCGGCCGGCAGCAACGTAGCCAGGTTAATATCGATGTTATTTTGCGCTAAAACCTGGTGAATGATGCCGATAATGGCACGGTTTGAATGGTCCGCATCTCTGCCGCCTTTTAAAACCGCTACATTACCTGTTTTAAAGCATAGCGCGAATACATCAAAGGTAACATTAGGGCGGGCCTCATATATGACGCCAACCACGCCAAGGGGCACCGTTATCTTTGAGATCTGCAGCCCGTTAGGCAATTCTTTTTCAGATAGCATCTTGCCGAGCGGGCTATCCAGCTTGGTTACATTAAGTATATCATTGGCAATTCCCTTTATACGTTCGGCATTAAGCACCAGCCTGTCGTATTTAGGATCATTGACATCCATACGGTCAAGGTCCTTCCGGTTTTCGTGTACAAGATTATCCGTTGCAGCAATAGCAGCCGCGGCAACCTCCGTTAAAACTTTATTGATGGTATCGTTTGGTAGGGTAGCGGTAGTCCTGCCTGCGGCGACGGCTTTCACAAAATATTCAGTATAACTCATCAGCCTTAATTATTGCAGGTAAAGATAATCATAATGCACCAGCGGCTTTTGGTTTTTTAGCCCCAGTTTCTCGCGGGCCTTATCCGAACTGTATTCGGCAATACCTAAACCGATAAGTTGGTCACTTACGTCTACCAGCTTGATGATATCTCCTTTTCTAAAATCTGTTTTTATCTCAGATATGCCTACCGGCAGCAAACTGGTAGCCTTGTTCGAAGTAAGCGCGGCCTTAGCACCCGCATTAACCGATACTATACCGGTTGCCGATGTTTCGGAGTGGGCTATCCATTTCTTTTTGTTGGATGACGTTTTATGCGGAATAAAGCGCGTATGCGGGGCTTTCTCCTCCAGTATATCTGTAAGTATATTATCTTTGGTTCCGTTGGCTATATGCACTGCTATGCCCAATTGAGCCACTTTTTGTGCCATGTGTGTCTTGGTAATCATACCACCCCGGCCAAACTGCGACCTGTCTGACGATACGAACGACGAAAAATCAATGGCCTTATCATTCACCTCATCTATCACTTTCGAGCTTTGCAGTTTGGGGTCGCCATCATATATGCCATCAACATTGGTAAGCAATATCAGCGCCTGCGCGTTAAGCATAGAAGCGATGAGGCCGGCCAGTTCATCATTATCTGTAAACATCAGTTCGGTTACCGATACCACATCATTTTCGTTAACAACGGGCAAAACCTGGTGCTGCAAAAGTAATTCTAAACAATTTTTAATGTTGAGGTAGTGCAGCCTGTCCCTGAAATCCTCTTTAGTAACCAGTACCTGCGAGCAAAGGATATTAAATTTGTCGAACAAGTTTGAGTAGGTATTGATGAGTTTTACCTGCCCCAGCGAGGCCAGTAATTGCCGTACGGCCACCGCATCATATTTATCTGAAACATTGATAAGACTGCGCCCGGATGCTACCGCGCCGGAGGATACAAGAATCACTTCGATGCCCTGATTTTTGATATTTGCTATC
>JBDSIC010000126.1:0-10076 GCA_039918195.1 Mucilaginibacter sp. | reverse complement strand
CGATAGTGTAAAACGGATTGGCAACAGTGCCCCATTTTTGATATTGCGCGTAGGTATTAGCTTTAACGCCGGTATGGCGCATTAGCTTAACACAACGGTTATAATCAGCCTCATCCATATTGCGATTTATAGGCTGGTGGTTAGCATCTGCCAAAAAACAATACAGGAAACCGCCCTGAGCGTTATAAGGGTCGCCGGGCTGATCTGACAGCGCGTGATGCACATGGTGCGATACCACGTATATTTCTTCTGGAATTATTTTTAACGTAAGATTTTGAGTAACAAACCGCCAAAAATTATTGCGGAATTTAAATGCCTTGTGGGTGCAATACCTATGGTACCATATAGTGCCGTGTGTACCCATGACAACCATGCTGTATACAAAGGTTACTGCCAGTAAGGTTAGGCTGAAGTATTTGAAAATGAACAGTAAAAAGAATGGTGTTAAAGTAAGTACCATAAACCAGCTTAAAAAAGGGAGCCAGTTGCGGCGGTTATTGAATACATTCAGCCTGCTGAAAAACTGCTTCATAATCTGCCCTGTCGTAGGTTTCGCCAGGTTTCCGCACTCATCTGTCCAACCGTAAGCAGGTGGTTCCAACACAGTATTTATAAAAGCCATATATTAAAACGAAATTTTTTAAGCCTGAAATAATTGCCGGTAAGGTAGCCAAATAATTTAGAAGTATTCCAAAAAAAATGACAAACCGTTTACTGATAAACGTTTTTTACCTCATCAAAGTATAAATACGTCATTAATAAACTTCCGGTTTTTACCTGCCTGTTCATATCTGTAAAAACACTAATATTGCAACATTTACATTACAAGTTTTATACTGTTAAATCATAGGCATATCTTCAATGCCGATACACCAAACATCGGCCTTCACCTGTAAAATTGAAAAAACATCTACTTATACTGCTAATAGTTTTATTGCACGCATTTTCGCTAAAAACCGCGCGCGCGCAAAGTGTGCGGGAGGTATCGGGCACAGTGGTTGACAGTACCGGCATCACCATACCGGGCATCAACATTAAACTACTATCGGGCACCGACAGCACATATACCCCCACTGATGTATCCGGAAGATTTAAGTTTAATACCGCTGTTAAAAGCTTTAAGCTGATATTATCGGGAATTGGCTACGTAACCACTACACGCGAATACACTTTAAAAGAAGGCACAGATGCTGTAGTATTGAATAACATAACGCTGCCCTACCAGGTGAATATGCTAAATACGGTTACCGTAACAGCGCTTAAAAACCCCATCACCATTAAACAGGATACGGTTGAATACAATGCCGCGTCGTATAAAGTGCGCGAAGGCTCGCCGGTGGAGGACCTGCTGAAAAAGCTGCCGGGGGTAAATGTTGATAAAGATGGCAATGTAGAGGCGCACGGCAAGCCCATAACCAAAATACGCGTCAACGGTAAAGATTATTTCAGGGGCGATGTACAAACCGCTACGCAAAACCTGCCGGCCGATATTGTAGAGAACATACAGGTGATAGACGATTACGGTGACCAGGCCAACCGCACGGGCATAAAAACCGGCGAACCCGAGAAGATACTGAACATCACCATACAAAAAGGGAAGCGCAAAGGGGTGTTCGGCCAGGCATCTGCCGGGATAGGCAACGAAGGGCGTTACTTAGGCCGGCTGTCTGCCAATGCGTTTCACGAAGAAAGGCAGGTATCGGTATTGGCCAATATTAATAACACCAATGCCAACGCCTTTAATTTTGGCGGAGGAGGAAACTTCGGCGGCCGTGGTGGCGGCTTTGGCGGCGGTATGCCCGCCCCTACTCCAACGGGTATTACCACCAACCGCTCGGCCGGGTTTAATTACCGCGACCAGTGGGGTAAAAAGATCACTGTTTACAGCAGCTATAGTTTTTCCGGCCGCGACAGGGATGCCAATAATACCACGCAGCAGCAGGAATTGTATAAGGCAAGCCGGATATTACGTAATACCCAGGGGACTAACAGCAGTTCTAATTTCAACCACCGTTTCGATTTTAACATGGAGTATAATATCGATACACTTAATTATATAAAGATAAGCCCCGATTTTTCGTACTCGGGCAGTAATAGTTTAAACAGCACCGACTTTGTTAATACCATAACCAACATTGATACGCTGACCAAGAATATACTGAGCATTGATACGCTGGCCGGCAGACAGATCACACGCAATAAACCCGCATCGCCAAGCGGTGGCATTAATGTGTTATATAACCACAAATTTCATAAAAGGGGCCGCAACTTCAGCGTAAATACAGGCTATAGCTTTAACAGGAACGAAAACTTGTTAGATGACCAGTACAGCACCGTGCGTAATAATACCGACAGCCTGCTTTTCCAGCAGATCAATTCAAATACAGCGGTGCAGCGCACCTATGCCAATTTCTCGTACATAGAGCCGTTGGGTAAAACCACCTATTTGGAGGCCGGGTATAACTTCAACTATAACAACAACGAAAGCGAAAGGCTTAATTACCTGGTAGACCCGGAAACGGATGCAAAAAACTACGTGGATTCGTTAAGTACCAATTATAATTACCAGTTTATTACACACCGCGCCGGGCTGAATTTCCGCAGTGTACAAACTAAGTTTAACTATACCATAGGGCTTGCCGCCCAACCCACTTTGCTGCGTGGCCAGTTCAGGAGCAACTACCTGTCGACCACTACTTTTAACTGGATACCTACCGCCCGTTTTGTGTATACTTTTGAAAGGAACAGGTCTTTTAGCTTTAACTATAACGGGGCTAACAACCAGCCCAGCTTTGCACAACTGCAGCCGCAGCCCGACCTTTCGAACCCGCAGAACAAGATATATGGTAATCCTAACTTAAATCCCGAGTTTACAAATAACGTTAGTTTCAACTACAACCAGTTTGATATGAAAAGCGGCAACTCACTGTTTGCCAACCTGGCGGTAAGCCAAACATCAGATAAAATTGTATCTAATACCACCAATAATAACCTGCTTGACAGTGCCGGGAAATTGGTGCGTATTGTGCGCGAAACCCGCTATGTTAATACGGATGGTTTTTATACCGTAAACGGCAACTATACCTTCTCTAAACCGTTCGCCAACCGGAAATACACGGTGTCATTAAATGGCAATGTCAACTACAACAACAATATATCCTTTATACAAAACGAGCGCAATATTGCCCAAAACTGGGTTCTGACACAAGGGGTAAAATTCCAGGTTGACCTGGACAGTATTATGGATAGCGATATAAGTGCCAATTACACCATCAATTCTACCAATTACAGCATACCATCATCTATTGATGCCGACGCGCGGACATGGGTGCTGGGCCTGAACGGGCGCAACTACTTTTTTAAACACTGGATATTAGGCTACAACTTTTCGCAAACCATTAACAAAGGGTTTAGCAGCACGGTGCGGGCAAACCCCACACTGATATCTTCGTATCTCGAATTTCAATTTCTTCAGCGCAATATCGCGTCGCTAAAGTTCCAGGTATTTGACATGCTTAACCAAAATACCGGCGTAACCCGCAGCGTAAGCGGCACCCAAATAGTCGACTCGCGCGTTAACCGCTTGGGAAGGTATTTTTTACTTACTTTTACCATGCGGCTGCAAAAATTTGCCGGCAGAGGTGGCGGGGGCCGAGGCATGGGAGGATTTGGAGGCGGTGGATTCGGCGGCGGTGGCCGGGGCGGCAGAAATTAAACTTGGTTGAGATGGATTTTGTTATACAAGACAGGGTATTTAAATCAAAAGTGGGTTTTGTATTTTATTTCGCGCTGATAGCCATTGCTATTTTCGGCCTCATTGTGTTTTTTGGTGTTAGCCCCGCGAAGGATAAGGACATCTACCCTATCCTAATAGCTTTCGGCTTGCCGGTACTATTTATCGCATCCTTTTTAAATACAAAATACACCATCACTTCCGATAACTTGCTTAAAATTAAAAGCGGATTTATCATCAACAAGCAGGTACCCATAAGCACCATCAGCAAAATAAAACCAACCGGCAGCTGGCTAAGTGCCCCTGCCCTTTCATTTGACAGGCTGGAAATATTTTATGACCAATTCGATTCGGTGGTCATATCCCCAAAAGATAAAGATGAATTTATCGCCTTGCTAAAAACTATTAACCCGGGCATTGTTACTTTATAAATTTGAACAATTGAAAGCATATTACCTATTCTGCATACTCGTATTAACGGCCTTTAGCTGCGCGGCACAACAAACGGTTGAGCGTAAAGAAAAACTGTATAACAATATCACCGAAAAATACCATGTACTGGCAGACAGCCCCGAAGTAAAGCATGGCCTTTACCAGGCATTTTTCAATAAAAAAACAGCCATTGCCAGCGGACAGTACCTTAGGGGCAAAAAAACCGGCGTATGGCATTTTTATAACAGCGCCGGCAAGGTATTACAGCACTACAATTACGATGCGCAGAAAGTGCTTTACGAAGCGCGTGAAGATACCACCTCAGCTATAAGGTATATGCTGGATGATGCCTTTACCTCAAAAGATACTGTAGTTAAAGCGATAAAAGCAGGCGGCACTTATTATGGCTACCTGCCCTATTTAAAAAACTTTGTGTTGCCCCCAGACCTGAATGGCGCCAACACAACCATGTTTAATGCCGTGGTTGAGTTACTGGTTAGCCCCGGTGGCCGGCTGGCCGGGTATAAGATACGGGTTGTATCACCAATTTTCCAGTACAACAAAGCTGCGAAAATGAATCCTGATATATTAGCAGAAGAAGATAAAGTGTTTATACCCGCCATGCTGAATGGCAAGCCCGTAGCAGCCAGCATTTTTATAACCTGCCGGATAACCGGTGGGGGAAAGCTGGAATACTAACAAACAAAAAAAGGCGCCGTTCAGGCGCCTGTTGCATCTAATAATTATCTTATTTATTCGTGGTGATGGTGGCCATCAGCTCCGTGGGCATGGCCGTGGGCCAGTTCCTCGTCTGTTGCGGGGCGCACATTCAGGATGTTGCCTTTAAAATGCAACTCCTGGCCGGCCATAGGGTGGTTAAGGTCAACAATAACCGAGTCTTCGGCTATGGAAACTACCTGCCCCTGGAAACGGTTCCCATTGTTATCCTGTAAAGGGATAATGGTGCCAATTTCAGGAACATCTGTTCCGGCAAACATTTCTGTAGGTAAATTGGCTACTGCCTCATCGTCATATTCACCGTAGGCGTCAACTGCCGTCAGCTTAAAATCGTACGCATCGCCTGTTGAAAGGTCGCTCATATTCTCTTCAAATTTTGGCAGCATCTGGCCTACGCCAAACAAAAAGGTTAAAGGCTGTTCTTCTGTAGCACTTTCTACTAAATTTTCAGTGCCGTCCTGGTCAACATATAGATCGTATGTTAATGACACTACGTGTTTTGGTTCAATTTTCATTGCAATTATTTATAGTATAAAAAATCAAGCTTCAATTTGTTTTAAAGCCTCTGCTGAATTGTTGGCCGGTAATCCGCAGGTTTTATCCCGGCATATAAATATTTGGGTTTGCTTGCCAAACTTATCTTTCAGCAAAGGTAAACTTCCTGTGTTACCGCCCAAGATAATTTTATTCGGAATATATTTATTTTCAATTTCCTTGCGATACTTTTCGGCCTCGCTGCCTGTCACCGCTATCTCGTTAACGCCAAAAACCTCGTCAATCAGCAGCATGATCCAGTTGGAGTAACCCGAGCCGTATTTTGGCAAATGCGGGATGATATTTCGCAACAACTGCGCCGATATCTCCAAATACCGCTGCTCATCAAACAGCAATCCAAGTTTTTTTAACGTACGTGCCATCACCGAATTTGAGGCCGGCGTAACCCCGTCCATAATTTCTGATTTACGGGCGATAAGCTGCTCCCTGTCATCTGTATAAAAGAAGATGCCGCCCTCGGCGTCGTAGTAATGGGCAATGGCAGTATCGGCCAGTATTTTGGCTTGCTTCAGCCAATCCTCGTTAAAGGTGACTTCATACAAGGCAATGTAAGCATCAATGATATTGGCATAATCATCCAAAAATGCCAGGCCATCGCCGCCCTTTACCTCCTTTTTATACACGCGCGACAACCTGCCGCCGCCGGTTATCAAATTATCCTGTATAAATCGGGCGTTGGATAGCGCATACTCTAAATAGCTTGCCTCATCAAAGGCACGGTAAGCATCGCAAAGGCCTTTCAGCATCAGCCCGTTCCATGATGCCAGCACCTTGTTATCCAAACCGGGGCGCACCCTTACACTACGTGCTTCAAATACTTTTTGGCGCGCGGCATCTATTTTAGCGGTCAGCTCATCAACGGTTAATCCAAGGTTAGCGGCCAGAACGTGGTCTTCTGTTTTCCTGAAAAATATATTGGTTGATTCCTCTTCCCAGTTGCCATCCTCAGTAATATTATAGTAAATGCAAAACAGGTCGGCATCTTCGCCTAATATTTCTTCGATCTCAGGTTTGGTAAAAGTATAGAACTTGCCTTCCACACCCTCGCTGTCGGCATCCAGCGCCGAGTAAAAACCACCTTCATCCGAGGCCAGTTCGCGCAGGGTGAAGGTGATTATCTCGTTAGCTATTTTTCGGTATAAAGGGTTACGTTGCCATGTATAGCCTTCGGCATACAGGCTAAGCAGTTGGGCATTATCATACAGCATTTTTTCGAAATGAGGCACATGCCAGTGCCCGTCCACCGCATAGCGGGCAAATCCGCCGCCAATATGATCGTAGATACCGCCAAAGGCCATCTTTTTCAGGGTGAGTTCAACCAGTTCGGCCGTTCGCCCGTCGTTCATTAAATGGGCGTAGCGCATTAAACATTGCACGCTGTTAGGCATTGGGAACTTGGGCGCTCCACCAAAGCCACCCTCTACCCTGTCGAAATATTTTTGCCAGTTTTTATGCACGAACTCCAGATCTTTCCGGGTGTATTCCTTATCATGTTTTTCAACAAGATCAACCGACTCATACTGCTGTATACCTTCGGTTAAGCGTACAGCATACTCCTCTGCTTCTTCGGGCTTGGTTTTGTAAAAATCAGCCAGATTAAACAGCAGCGATACCCAGTCGTTCTTGCGGAAATAGGTGCCGCCATAAATGGGGCGCTGGTCGGGCAGGCAAATGCAGTTTAATGGCCAGCCGCCCCTGCCGCTCATCAACTGCACGGCGCTCATGTACACCTGGTCAACATCCGGCCGTTCCTCCCGGTCGACTTTAATACACACAAAATATTCGTTCATCACGGCGGCCACCTGCTCGTCTTCGAAACTCTCATGCTCCATCACATGGCACCAGTGGCAGGCCGAGTAACCTATGCTTACCAATATCAGCTTGTTCTCGTCACGTGCCTTTTGCAGCGCTTCTGGTCCCCAAGGGTGCCAGTCGACGGGGTTGTTAACGTGTTGCAATAAGTATGGTGAAGTGGAGTTGGCGAGGTGGTTCATTTTTTGGCAGATGTATTTATATTTTCGGTATCGCGATGCGGCTTGTTTGTTTTAGAAACACACCCCTACCCCTCTCAAGAGGGGAAATGCGGGCTATGTATTTTTTTAACAAATAAATTATCGGTTTGTTGTGGTGCAAATCTGGGGTTTATTGTTGAGTGTTGTATCATGGGATATTCAAAAAGTAAACCTTAATTTCACTGAATATATTTAAAATATGCACTGTACCACCAAATTAAAATGGGCCAGATACATTATGCTGCTTGCCGCATTATACAACTTGTTTTGGGGCGCGGTTATTTCCCTGTACCCTCAAATCATTTTATTTGGCAACCCACCTACCCCTTTCCTGCTTATTATTTTAAGATGCGTGGGTATGCTGGTAGGCGTATATGGCGTGGCCTATTATTACTCATCGCTTAACCCGGCTAAATACTGGCCGCTTATTTTTGTGGGGTTTATCGGCAAGGCGCTGGGGCCTTTCGGCTCTGTTTACTACGTATATATTGGTGAACTGCCTTCTTCTTTTTTTATTGTGAATATTTTTAACGATATGATATGGCTGGTGCCGTTCGGATGGATAATATGGCAGGCAATTACCGGTGGCTTCAGTGCCGATAGTGGTAATAAGGTGACAGTTAAAGATGTTTTGAGGAAGTTGTTGGTGCCATAATAGCCGATATAACCCGATTGAAACGGATACCGGCCTGTGCCTAAGGCCTGCGCAGTATGAGTGTAAAGCGGGGCTGCAACAGCCAAAAGCACTGTACTTGCTTTACTACTAATCTGAATCAGAATTTTCAGAATTTAAGAATTAGAAGAATTTATATTACAACATTCTGAATTCTGAAAATTCTTAAATTCTGAAAATTCTGATTCAGACGAATTCATGCAAATACTTACAAACTTACCTTTCGGCTTTCGCCTTAATACTTTAATTTCGCCCATAGAAAAACAGAGGATAAGATTTGGATTATTTAGAAGGGCTTAACCCCGAACAGCGGCGGGCGGTTGAACAAATGAAGGGGCCGGTAATGATTATTGCCGGTGCAGGATCGGGCAAAACACGGGTTATTACCTACCGTGTAGCACACCTGATACGCCACGGGGTTGACGCGTTTAACATACTTGTTTTAACATTTACCAACAAAGCCGCGCGCGAAATGCGCGAGCGTATAAACCATTTGGTTGGCCCCGAAGCCAAAAGCATCTGGATGGGTACCTTCCACTCGGTTTTTGCCAAGCTATTGCGGGTAGAGGCTGATAAGATAGGCTATCCCAATAACTTCACCATTTACGATACCGACGACAGTAAGAGCGTTCTACGCGCCATTTTAAAAGAGATGAGCCTGGATGATAAGCTATACAATACCAATTTTGTTTACAACCGCATATCGGCGGCAAAAAACAACCTGGTGTCGTGGCAGGAGTACCAGCAGAACGAACAGATACAGGCAGACGATTTTAGCAGTGGCCGCGGTCATTTGGGCAAGGTGTATGAGAATTATGTGAACCGCTGTTTCCGCGCCGGGGCAATGGACTTTGACGACCTGCTGTTTAAAACCAACGAACTGCTAAAAAACCACCCCGATACCCTGAACAAGTACCAGCACAAGTTTAAATACCTGATGGTGGACGAGTACCAGGATACCAACTTTTCGCAATACCTGATAGTAAAGAAACTGGCGGCGGTGAACGAGAATATCTGTGTGGTAGGCGACGATGCACAAAGTATCTATGCCTTCCGCGGGGCCAATATCCAGAACATATTAAACTTTGAGAAGGATTACCCCGAACTGAAAGTATTTAAGCTGGAGCAGAACTACCGCTCCACCCAAAATATTGTAAATGTTGCCAACAGCATTATTGCCAATAATAAGGAACAGCTTAAAAAGAATGTATTTTCGGAAAAAGAGGCGGGCGATAAGATAAAGGTGGTACGCGCCTTTAGCGATAACGAGGAAGGCAAGATGGTTGCCGAAGCCATTATGCAGGAGCGCAGCGGCAAGGGCCTTAAATGGAATGATTTTGCCATACTGTACCGCACCAACGCACAATCGCGGTCGATGGAAGAAGGTTTACGCAAGCTGAATATACCCTATAAGATATATGGCGGCCTGTCGTTTTACCAGCGTAAGGAAATAAAGGACCTGATATCCTACTTCAGGCTTACGTTTAACCCCAACGATGAGGAAGCGCTGAAACGCGTTATAAATTATCCTAAACGCGGCATAGGTGACACTACGGTTGACCGCATTATACTGGCTGCCGATAAAAATAACCTGACTCCTTTCGAGGTGATCATGAATGCGGCACAATATGTAGAAAAAGCCCCGGCATCGCTGTTCAGCTTTGCTACTATGATACAAAGCTTCCAGGTGATCACTAAAAACCTTTCGGCTTATGACGCGGCTTTGCATATCGCGCAGCACTCGGGCCTGTTGAAGGACCTTTATGAGGACAAATCAGTAGAGGGCCTTAACCGCTACGAGAACATACAGGAGCTATTGAACGGTATCAAGGAATTTTCGGAACGGGAAGATATTGAAGAAAAAGGGCTTGATGTATTTATGCAGGACGTAGCCCTGCTTACCAATGACGATAACGATAAAAAAAAGGATGCC
>JBDSIC010000125.1:0-6280 GCA_039918195.1 Mucilaginibacter sp. | reverse complement strand
AAAGTGACCAAAGAAAAAGGCGGCTGGTTTGTGCTTGATGCCGGCAATGGGAAAACCATTAGCGCCAACTTTAAAAACTATGATGTAACCCTGCCCGTTGCTATTAAAGGGCGGGTGGTAATAGTAGAAGGGGTGGCCAAAAGACAATTCCGCGCTGATGAAGACCAGCACTTTGCCGGTGACACCGTAACCTATAAAACCGGCGCGAAGTTAAAGCAACAATTAAGC
Organism: Mucilaginibacter sp.; assembly: GCA_039918195.1. GTDB lineage: Bacteria > Bacteroidota > Bacteroidia > Sphingobacteriales > Sphingobacteriaceae > Mucilaginibacter. The sequence continues at coordinate 6,052 of JBDSIC010000125.1, read as the reverse complement.
TTTGAAGTGAAGGGGTTGATGGTTTACCAATAGCTTTTTTTAGAAGCAAGAGTTAAGAAGAAGTAAACTCATCCTTATGCCGTCCAAGGAAGCAATCGCACCACGCTAAGTTTTTTGAGAAGTCTGCTAAGACGAGAGTTTAATTCTCATCAGCTTAGCACGTTTTATTTCAAAGCTATCAGAGAAACTATTGCAATCCATTTTCTGTATGTTTCTATCATAAACAACCTTTAACCTAAACTTTTTAACATCGAACCAATTTCCATTGGAAATTTCCTTTACTGAAATACTGTATTTTATCTTCTTATGAGGACCTATCGTTTTAATGAAAGTTATTTTAGATGCTGGATTGCTTATATCAGTAATAAATTCACCCCATTCGCATTTATCGTTGTTAAAATATTCAACACTCACATAAAAATTTTCTTTTTTCGAGCCTTTGTTCACAACACTAAATTCTAAGTTTTCGTTTTGAGCATATTGCGACTTTAAACCTTCAACTTTAAGGCTTTCATTATTTATTGTGCAGATAAATAAAATGAAATAAATGCAAATAGCTTTCATAATTACTTAATGATAATATGCTTTAACTGCTGTTGGAGTACCGTTTAGCTCTTAGAGATAAGACAATAGTCAGGAATTTAAACTTAATTAAGAAACAAGAGCCGGAAAAATATTCCCGGCTCTTGTTTCTTAATTCCTAATTCTAAAAAAACTATTTGCTTAAATACATTGATTTTTCTTTGTACAAATGCCTGAAGTACGGATCATTCAAATCAGGGATAAAGCGGATAGCCTCGCCGGTAGATTTCATTTCGGGACCAAGCTGTTTTTCTATTTCCGGGAATTTATCGTACGAAAATATGGGCTCTTTTATAGCATACCCTTTCAGCTTGCGAACGATATCAAAATCCTTTAGCTTGTTGGCGCCCAGCATAATTTTAGCGGCTATGTTAATGTAAGGCACATCGTATGCTTTGGCTATGAACGGTACCGTACGCGATGCGCGGGGGTTAGCCTCTATCACGTATACCTTCTCGTCCTTTACAGCAAACTGTATGTTGAGCAAGCCAATTACATTTAATGCTTTGGCAATTTTAACGGTATAATCTTCCATCTGCTTTATCACGCTGTCCGACAGGTCGAAGGGCGGGAGCACGGCAAATGAATCGCCGGAGTGGATACCGGCAGGCTCAATGTGTTCCATCAGGCCTACTATATGCACATCATCGCCGTCAGATATCGAATCTGATTCGGTTTCCGAAGCGCGGTCAAGGAAATGATCTATCAGCACACGGTTGCCCGGCAGGTTTTTTAATAAACCTACTACGGCTTTTTCAAGGTCTTCATCGTTTATTACAATGCTCATGCCCTGCCCGCCCAATACATAGCTGGGGCGAACCAGCACGGGGTAGCCTACATGATGGGCTACTTCCAGCGCTTCTTCAGCACTTTCGGCAACGCCGTAGCGCGGGTATGGTATTTCCAGTTCTTTCAGCAGGTCCGAGAAACGGCCGCGGTCTTCGGCAATATCCATATTGGTGAATGATGTACCAATGATGCGGATACCGTGCTCATGCATCTTTTCGGCCATTTTAAGCGCGGTTTGCCCGCCAAGCTGAACGATGACACCATAAGGTTTTTCCAGCTCAATTATCTCGCGTACATGCTCCCAAAATACCGGCTCAAAGTACAGCTTATCAGCCATGTTAAAGTCGGTAGATACGGTTTCGGGGTTACAGTTAATCATGATGGCCTCAAAGCCTGATTCTTTGGCCGCAAGCAGGCCATGCACACAACTGTAATCAAACTCGATACCCTGTCCAATACGGTTAGGGCCCGAGCCAAGTACAATTATTTTCTTTTTATCAGATACTATAGATTCGTTCTCGCCCTCGTAGGTGGAGTAGTAATAAGGTGTTTTTGCCTGGAACTCCGCGGCGCAGGTATCCACCATTTTGTATACACGGTGCAGGCCAAGCACTTTGCGGCGCTGGTACACATCCTCTTCGGTTACGTTGCCTAATATATAGGCTATCTGTGCGTCCGAAAATCCTTTTTGCTTTAGCGTGAAGAAGATATCTTCAGGTATATTGTTCAGCGAGTAGCGGCGCAGTTCATTCTCTAAATTAACCACTTCCTGTATCTGGTTCAAAAACCAGCGGTCAATCTTGGTCACCTTTCGTACCGATTCGATAGGCACACCTAAACTAAGCGCGTCATATATATGGAACAGCCTGTCCCAGCTTGGATGCTCCAGGCTGTGCATAATTTCGTCGAGGTTGCGGCTTTGGCGTCCGTCGGCACCTAAACCGGCGCGGCCTATTTCAAGGCTCTGGCAGGCTTTCTGCAGTGCCTCGATAAACGTACGGCCAATGCCCATTACCTCACCTACCGATTTCATTTGCAGGCCTAACTCGCGGTTAGCGCCTTTAAATTTATCAAAGTTCCAGCGTGGTATCTTTACGATCACGTAATCCAGCGTTGGCTCAAAGTAAGCCGAAGTGGTTTTGGTGATCTGGTTCTCTATCTCGTCAAGGTTATAGCCAATAGCAAGTTTCGCGGCTATTTTAGCGATAGGGTAGCCCGTTGCCTTTGATGCCAGCGCCGATGAGCGCGACACCCGTGGATTTATCTCTATGGCGATGATCTCTTCGTTAGTCGGGTTAACCGAGAACTGTACATTACAGCCACCCGCAAAGTTGCCTATAGCGCGCATCATTTTAATGGCCTGGTTACGCATGTCTTGGTAGCAGCGGTCGCTCAGTGTCATGGCCGGGGCCACGGTTATCGAGTCGCCGGTATGTATGCCCATCGGGTCAAAGTTCTCTATAGAACAGATGATGATCACGTTATCACGGCTATCGCGCAGCAACTCTAATTCATATTCCTTCCAGCCTAAAACAGCCTGCTCCACCAAAACCTCGTGGGTTGGCGATGCCTGTAAACCGCGGCTTAAGGCGGCGTCAAATTCTTCCTTTTTATGTACAAAGCCCGCACCTTTACCACCTAAGGTATAACTCGGGCGTATCACCAGCGGGAAACCGATGCTTTGTGCCGCTTCTTTACCCTCTAAAAACGAGTTGGCAATTTTTGAGGTTGCCACGCCCACACCAATATCAACCATTAACTGGCGAAAAGCTTCGCGGTTCTCTGTTTTTTCGATAGCGGCAATATCAACTCCTATAATTTTAACACCGTATTTTTCCCATATTCCCTGCTCGTCGGCGTTAATACAAAGGTTTAACGCCGTTTGGCCACCCATGGTAGGCAGCACGGCATCTATCTGTTGTTCCTGTAGTATTTGTTCAATGCTTTCACAGGTAAGCGGCAGCAGGTACACATGATCGGCAATAACCTTATCCGTCATGATGGTGGCGGGGTTGCTGTTGATAATGGTTACCGAAATGCCTTCTTCTTTTAGTGAAAGCGCGGCTTGCGAGCCGGCATAATCAAACTCGCAGGCCTGGCCTATAATAATAGGACCTGAACCAATGATCAATACCGATTTAATAGAAGTGTTTTTGGGCATAGGGCTTTTTTAATTCAAAAGTTACCAAAGTCAAAAGTTAAAAAGAATAACTATTTCCTATGCGCTGAGAGCGAGGATAAACCGACTCCAGCGTCGGGGTGCAAAGATAGAAATTATAGGGGTATTTTAGATTTTATTTTCAATTTTTAATATATAATAGCATATGCCAAGCGGTTACCAAATCGAACATTGGTTTTATAAATTAAGAAACGCTTTCTTTTAATAGTGTTACCTTTATTTATATATTTAATGATGAAACCTATTGTCACTATCGAAACATTTAATCCTTATGAATCACTATTCCCAAATCGAAAACTTGTTGATAGAGATGCAATACTTTTAATCAAGTTTTTAAGGCGAGAGGGATATGATGTTAAATTAATGCCCGACGACGGCAAGCCAGTTGAATATTTGTTTAAAAAAGGAATTAGAGAATGGTTATCGGATCCAATTGTAGCATTTTTCACTGGTGTTACTTCAACTGTTATTGGAACACTTGCCAGCAACTTTCTTCAATCCCTAATGACCCGAACCGAAAAAGGCACGATAAATCATATCAATATAAACAACCTTGTTTTAAAGACCCCAGACGGACTAACTTCATTAATAAATGGCCTACAGGTTAATGATTCACATGTTAACAACATCAGAGTCAGCAATAAGCACTTAGTAGAATCTTACAATTTGGCATTCAGTATACCCCCGCCAAAAAATAAATATCCAATAGCAATATTTCTTGAACATAAGCCAACTATAGTTGGTTGGTGCAATGTAGAAGACAGACCAGTTGGGTTATGGGTTGACGGTTATCTTGAAGATTTAAGATTAAGACAACAAATTAATTCAGGGATTTATAAAGGATTAAGTATAACTGGCATTTCCAAGAAAACCATTTGCTCAATATGTGAAAAAGACTACATTGCCTGTTCGCACATAAGCAGTGAATGTTACGATGGCAAAATCTGCGCATCACATTTGTTAGAGTCGGACTTCGTTGAAGTTAGCATTGTAAAAGAACCTGTTAATACAACCTGCTTGGTAAATTTAGTTTAATCTACGATTTACTTCACCAGCTTATTATCCGTATCCGGGAAAACCAGTATAGGCTCCCAAGCCCTGGCTTCGGCTACTTCCATGTATGCGTAGCTCATGATGATGATAATATCGCCTACCTGCGCCAACCGGGCGGTGGCGCCGTTAAGGCAAATAGTACCACTGCCGCGTTCGCCTTTTATTACATAGGTTTCAAAGCGGGCGCCATTGTTGTTATTTACTATCTGCACCTTCTCGTTGGCAATAATATTTGCCGCATCTATTAAATCCTCATCTATCGTTATGCTGCCCACGTAGTTCAGCTCGGCCTGCGTTACGCGGCCCCGATGTATCTTGGATTTTAATACCTCAATTATCATGGCGCAAAGTTAATCATATTTAGTTCATAGTTAATGGTTCATAGTTCATAGCCGGATTTTATTACGGAGCTATGATGCAATTGATGATCAATGGTTCATAAACAAATAAGAATACAAATACTTTCGGCTATGAACTATGAACCATGAACTATTTCATTATCTATCAGCCGTGTATTACCAACTTTGGCTGCTACTAATGCAACAATGTTTTTGGTGTTTTGATTTGCAGGGTGGAGGGTATCTTCCTCGGCCAGTTCAAAATAGTCCAGCTCAACACCGGGTTCACTATCAATGGCTGCTATGGCCTGTCCTTTCAGCGCGTTAATATAAGCGGGGTTAAAGTTAGCCTTTACCTGCTTTAGTGTTTTAGATAGCACAAGCGCGTGCCTGCGGTCATCAGCCGTTAAATGGATGTTCCGCGAACTCATGGCCAGCCCGTCGGCCTCACGCATAATGGGGCACATCACCAGCCTGACAGGCAGTTTTAAGAGCTCAACCATTTTGCTGATCACCATAAATTGCTGGTAATCCTTCTGTCCGAAGAACGCTGAATCGGGCTTAACAATATCAAACAGCTTGTGTACCACCTGCATTACCCCCTGGTAATGGCCCGGCCGCGACCGCCCTTCGAGCAGGTGCTCCAGTTCGCCTATATTTAAATGCCACTGTTCATGCGCAACATACATCTCGCCCACCTCGGGGTTAAACAAAGCATGGCAGCCGGCCTGCTCCAGTTTAGCTATATCATCAGCAATTGGGCGGGGATACTTTTCAAGGTCTTTCAGGTCGTTAAACTGGGTTGGGTTTACAAAAATGCTGCTTACCACCACATCACATTGGCTAAGTGCCAGCTCTATTAACGACAGGTGGCCGGCGTGCAAAGCACCCATGGTAGGTACAAATCCTACCGTTTTGCCTTCGGTATGCCTTTGCTGCACGTATTGTTGTATACCTGCTTTAGTTGTAAATTTTTCCAATAGTGGTGGTGTTTAGCAAATCCGGCGAAGTTGAACAATTCGGTAAAATTATCCAAACTTACTTGCACAATTCATTGATACTTCATATAATATACTTATATTTGCACACTCAAAAATATTTTTTTGAGTTC
>JBDSIC010000124.1:0-3595 GCA_039918195.1 Mucilaginibacter sp. | reverse complement strand
GTCGGTAAACAGCTTGCCTTCAATATGGTCATATTCATGCTGGATAACGCGTGCCGCCATGCCCGAATAAACTTCTTCGTGGTGTTTCCAGTTCTCATCGTAGTATGATATTTTCAGCATCGGCTTGCGCGATACATCTTCCCTAACATCGGGTATACTCAGGCAACCTTCGTTAAACAACCATTCTTCGCCTTCTTCTTGCATTATCTGCGCATTGATAAAGGCCTTTTTGAAATCCTTTAGTTCGGGCTCCTCATCATCAAATACCGTAGCATCTATCACAAACAAACGCATGGAAAGACCTATCTGCGGGGCAGCCAAACCCACGCCGCGCGCGCCGTACATAGTTTCGAACATATCATCAACCAATTGCTTTATATGCGGATATTCATCCGGCTCAATTGCCGTGGCTTTTCTTCTTAATACAGGGTCGCCAAAGGCGATGATCGGGTATTTCATTATGCAAAAATACAGGTTTTAGTCTTTAGGCTCAAATACCAATGTCATCAGCCTGTTATTATCAAAAATCTCGTTGCTTATTTCCAGCACCTGTTCAGCCGTTACGGCGTTTATTTTGGCAAACACTTCTTCTAAACTATCTACATAATTAAAATCAAGCAGGCTTTTGGCCATCGAGATAATCAGGCTAAGGCGGTTCTCTTCGGCGAGGGCTATCTGGCCTATAAATTTTTGCTTAGTTTGGTGCAGCTGCAGTACGCCCAGTTTTTGCTCGCGCAGTTTTTTTAGTTCCTTATGAACGAGTTTAGTTGCCTTTTCGGCTTTTTCGGTATCAGTGCCAAAATAAATGGAGAATATCCCGGTATCGGTCAGCGACGTATAATTTGATTCGACGGTGTAGGCAATGCCGTGCTTTTCGCGTATCTCCAGGTTGAGCCGATTGCTCATGCCCATGCCGCCCAGCAGGTTATTTACCAGCAGCAGACCGCTTTTATTGGGGTGCGATGACGGATAAGCCTGGTTGCCGATAATGCAATGCGTTTGCGAAATAGGTTTAGCCGAAGATAAATAGAGTTTGCTATTCAGCGGCGGGGTTTCGCGCTGCTTTTTTGGGTGATTAGGGGTTACACTGCCAAAGTATTTTTCGCCCAGCTTAACCACCTTTTTAAAATCGTAATTGCCAAAAACGGCGAATATCATTTCATCAGTGGCATAGTTGGCTTTAATAAAGCCTTTCATGTCTTTAACATTCAGCCGGCCAACGGTTTCGGGGGTACCTAAAATATTGTTACCCATCGGGTGGCCTTTGAATAACAATTCTTCAAAATCATCCTGTATGGCTTCTTCGGGCTGGTCAAGGTATGATGCTATCTCGTCCAGTATAACGCCGCGCTCTTTCTCTAACTCATCCGCAGGGAAGGTAGAGTGAAACAAAATATCCTCGAAAAGGTCAATGGTGCGCTCTAAATGCTGTTGCAGCAACGACGCGTGGATGCAGGTATACTCTTTGGTAGTATAAGCATTCAGGTCAGCGCCCACCAATTCCAGCCGGTTTAGTATTTGGGTAGTGCTGCGTTTTTCGGTTTCTTTAAACAGCAGGTGTTCAATAAAATGCGCCAAACCTTCGTTGCCCGGCTGTTCATCGCGCGAGCCGCCGTTGAGTACAAAACAGCAATGTGTAACCGCGAAAGGGGCATGTTTAAAAAGTATCCTGATACCGTTTGGAAAGGTATGTACCTGGTAATCCATCATCGGCGGCAAAGATAGTGTTTAATAGGCAAGGTTATATGTGGTGTCGCAGGGTGTCGCATCTAGCGCACCTTACCTGCGACAGTAATATTATACTTGTAGTTTAAATTATTGTTAATTAACAATTATATAGCTGATTTTTAATGGATTTATACTACTTTAGCTTTGCAGATGCCAACGCGTGTAACTTTTACACTAAAACGGTATTTGATGAAAAACAATAAGTTTACCACTTAGATCAACTTTTAGATAATGAAACTCCAGATAGCAGGCCTCGAATTTGAACCATTTATAGCAGCAGATGAGATAGAGAAGCGGGTGCGGGTGATAGGTGCCCAGCTTAATGTAGATTTTAAACATACTACACCGGTAATTATAGGCGTGCTTAACGGCAGCTTTATTTTTATTGCCGATCTGATGAAGCAGATAACCATTCCCTGCGAAGTTACCTTTACCAAACTGGCATCTTATTACGGCGGCACAACCAGCAGCCTTAAAATACGCGAGGATATTGACATTAGCGTTGAACTTGCAGGCCGCGATGTGATACTGATAGAAGACATTGTAGAAACAGGCAACACCCTTAATTACCTGATAGATAAACTAAGCGTACGCAAGCCAACCTCAATAACAGTAGTTTCCCTGCTATCAAAACCCGCCGCGTTAGGTGCCCGCCCGTCTGAACTTAAATATGTAGGCTTTGAAATAGCCAACGATTATGTTATTGGGTACGGCTTAGATTACCAGGAACTGGGCAGGAATTTAAAAGAGATTTACAGGAAAGTGTAAAGGAGATTTCGAATTTCGGATGTTCGATTTCGAATTTTACTTAGTACTACTTGCGCTCATTTATAATGAGTGCTTAACCTATCTTAGCGATTGCATCGCGACTTGCATTACAAATGCCTAACCATGTTAAGCACTCGTCGCAGACGGGCGCAGAGGAGAAAATTAAGCGGTAACCCCGCTTAACACTTCACCTAATAATTCCACCGCCGCATCAATCCCAACAACACCCTCGATACTTAATCGTAAAGTATTTTTCACTTCCTTTAAATTAGTCCGCCTCGGGTTAGCCTGCACAAAATTAAGCACCTGCCTAAAGGCTTCCGTTTCAAAATAGGGCGATTGCTGGTTGGTTATAAAATAACCGCGCAGCACATTCTTTTTCAGTGATATTTTTTCAAACCCGATGGCTTTGCCCAGCCATTGCAGGCGCATGGTGTTAAGCAGGTCGTTTACCTGCGGCGGGATAGGGCCAAACCTGTCATGCAGTTGTTGCTGGAAGGCCGATAATTCTACCTCGTTTTCCAGTTTGGATAACTCAGTATATAGGTTGTAACGTTCGGAAAGGTTAGTGACGTATTCGTTGGGTATCAGTATCTCCAGATCGGTATCTATCTGCGTAAAGGCAATAAACGGCCGTGGCTTATCATCCGGGAAAACTCCCTTAAACTCGTCCTCCTTCAATTCCTGTATGGCCTCATCCAGTATTTTGTGGTACATTTCGAAACCAATCTCAGCAATAAACCCGCTTTGCTCGGCACCCAGCAGGTTACCGCTGCCGCGGATGTCCAAATCGCGCATGGCCACGTTAAACCCGCTGCCCAGGTCGCTAAATTCTTCTATCGCGCTCAACCGCTTTCGCGCCTCGTTAGTCAGTGTTGAAAGCGGCGGACTTAACAAATAACAATAAGCCTTTTTATTACTGCGCCCCACCCGCCCGCGCATCTGGTGCAGATCGCTCAGCCCGAACATATGCGCATGGTTGATTATAATGGTGTTGGCATTGGGTATGTCAAGCCCGGCTTCGATAATAGTAGTGGCTACCAGCACATCGTACTCGTGGTTAACAAACTTCAGCATCACATCTTCCAGCGCGTCGCCT
>JBDSIC010000123.1:0-5916 GCA_039918195.1 Mucilaginibacter sp. | reverse complement strand
TTTTATTTACACTGCTTTATACCCATTACAAAAGCGTCGTCGCAACTGCCTTTTGAGGTTGCTATGAATTTGTTACCGGCATCAAAAAAGATAGAGCCTCTGAAACTACCAGCTACAATTATATGGTCGCCGGTACTGTCAAGTTTAATATCATAAGGTATTATTTGATTATCGTTCACTCCTTTTCCCTCTGTTTGCAGCGCCCAAACAAACTGGCCGGATGAGTTTAATTTCTGAACAAACATGCTTCTCCCTAAAGGGATCAGTTTAAAAACCCCTGGCCCTGGATCGAGATCACTCGTTTCAATAAAGGTACCGGCACTATAAATATTGCCTTCATCATCAACTGTAAGTGCCTGTATTTGCGGTGGTGTAACAGTGGTAGGTTCATTACGTATCTCCCAAATGATGTTACCTTCGGGCGATATTTTTTGCAGCCTGCCTGTACTGCCGTATAGGTACACGTTGCCTGTTTTATCAATTGTTATGCGGGCATTAATATCTCTTTTGATCTTTTTATATACAAGCTGCCCTTGCGGATTAAATTTGTATAGCTCGCCTTCCATATTTGAAAAGTAAACATTGTTCCAGGGGTCGAGTTTAAGCGTTACAGTAAAATCAGCGACGCGTAACCAGGGCGGTGGAGGCCCGGCTTTGGCTCTCCATATTTCGACACCCAGAGCATTGGTTTTTATTATATAGGTAGAATCACCTACTACTTTTCCTGAATATTTATTTCCCTCGGCGTCCTTCGGAAATAACATACTTTCTGTGTACTGCAGTTCTTTAATAGCTCCTAAAAAATCGCCATTAGCATTAAATGTCTGGTTATAAATGCTTCTGTTTGCTCCTGTTAAATTGAATACGCCGACCCCCGGGTCCACATCAACAGTACCACCGAAAACACCGCGGACGTTGATATTTCCATTGGTGCTATTAATATAAATTCGTCCTGCTGTTTCGCATCCGTCACTGCCGCCGGTAATTCTTACGCCAATAACGCTCGGAGGCCCGGCACAGGCAGCTGAAGATTTGAGTGTGCCAAATGAGTCGGGGTTGGTTACAGGTTGTATACCATCATCGGCTTTTTTACAGGATTGCAAACTATACGCTATGCCTGCAGCCATTGCGAGTTGTAAAATTTTTTTCATTACTTATGAGATAGGTTATAATTATTGGTAAATATAAAAAATACCAACAACTTACCTACAACACCATGTAATGGTAATCAATTACTACAGGTAAAGATGCCTGTAAATAGCTTAAGTAATAAAATTACTACAGTTTAACTATTTTGCCCATCAACCCCGAAAATTTCTTTTATACGTTCCACATTAAGCGGCTTCGAAATAAAATCCTGCACCAGCGGGTATGATTTGGCCTTGCTGATGTCGTTGCTGAATACTGATGAGGAAATGATATAGATCTTTGTTCTTTGAAGCGGGTCGATGTTCAGCCGGTTATATTCGTCTAAAAATTCCCAGCCGTTCATTATCGGCATATTAATGTCCAGTAAAATATAGTCAGGCAGGTCGTTAGGGTCCTTTGCTAAAAGCTGATCAATAGCAAACCTACCGTTCAGGCAAGCGGTTATATCGGTGTTCAATATGGCTTTCTTTATTAATTTTATGGAAATGAAGTTGTTAATTTCATCGTCATCAACTAACAGAACGCTTATAGTTTTGCTAATTATATTCATGTTATGGGGTTATACTGCAGCTATATTAAAAAGTTTGTATTCTTAAAAGTTGTATACTGTCGGCGTTAATACATGTCTATACGTGCATCACTGGCGAAATGTTTCTCTGAAAATGCGATTTTGTCTTTTAGTTGAGAAAATAGTTAAAATAGATGCGCAAATGAAATAAATGTGCACATTCGCACATCTTCTTTTCCAATCTGCACATCTGCATATCTGCACATTCGCACATTATTCAATCACACTTTCTTCAAAAGCGTAATCTTCAATAGGGGGGCATGAGCATATCAGCGTCCTGTCGCCATAAGTATCATTTACACGCCCTACAGATGGCCAAAACTTATAGGCGGCCACATAAGGCAGCGGGAAAGCAGCCTGCTGACGTGTGTACGAATGATCCCAGTTGTTAGCTGTTACTACGGCCGCTGTGTGCGGTGCGTTTTTCAACGGATTGTTTGTTTTATCAAGTACGCCATTTTCCACATCTTTTATCTCGTGTCGTATGGCTATCATGGCATCACAAAAGCGGTCAAGCTCGTGCTTAGGCTCCGATTCGGTAGGCTCTATCATTACCGTACCCGCCACCGGGAACGATACAGTAGGCGCGTGGAAGCCATAATCCATTAATCGCTTGGCAATATCGGTAACCTCAATGCCATAAGCCTTAAATGACCGGCAATCCAATATCATTTCGTGCGCGCAGCGGCCTTGTTTGCCGGTATATAAAACCGGGTAATGTGCTTTAAGCCTTGTTTTAATATAGTTGGCGTTCAGTATGGCGTATTTAGTAGCGTTGGTCAATCCATCGCCGCCCATCATGGCTATGTAAGCATGTGATATGATCAGGATAGATGCCGAGCCCCACGGCGCTGCAGAAACAGCGGGGATAGATTTGCCTTTATCAATATCAACTACGGCATGACCGGGTAAGTATGGCACCAAATGTTTGGCTACGCCGATTGGGCCCATACCCGGTCCGCCGCCGCCATGTGGTATGCAAAAGGTTTTATGCAAGTTAAGATGGCAAACATCCGCGCCTATATTGGCCGGACTTGTTAAGCCCACCTGCGCGTTCATATTAGCGCCGTCCATGTACACCTGGCCGCCGTTTTGATGGATGATCTCGCATATCTCGATAATGCTTTCCTCAAATACGCCGTGGGTAGAAGGGTAGGTCACCATCAGGCACGACAGTTCGTTTTTATATTGCTCAGCCTTCGCTTTCAGATCAGCTACATCAATGTTGCCGTTATCATCGCACTTTACCACGATGATCTTCATGCCGGCCATAGCTGCCGAGGCGGGGTTGGTGCCGTGTGCCGATGATGGTATCAGCGCGATATTGCGGTGCGTATCGCCCCGGTCAAGGTGATACGCGCGTATCACCATCAGCCCGGCATATTCGCCCTGCGCACCAGCGGTTGGCTGCAGGCTCATGGCGGCAAAGCCGGTTATCTCGCTCAGCCATTTATCAAGTTCGTCAAACAACTGCATGTAGCCGCCTACCTGGTCTGCAGGGGCAAAGGGGTGCATTTTGCTGAATTCGGCCCAGGTAACAGGCACCATTTCGGTGGTCGCGTTCAGCCTCATGGTGCACGAGCCTAAGGCTATCATGCTGTGGCAAAGCGAAAGGTCCTTTGTTTCCAGCGATTTAATGTAACGCAGCATTTCATGCTCCGAGTGGTGCGAATTAAATACCGGGTGTGTTAAATAAGCCGATGTGCGCTGCAAAGCGGCTGGAATGGTAGTTTGCAGGCTGCTTTTCAGCTCGTCGACATTTACATCATTCTGCGCTTTGCCTTTTACTTTGGCAAAAAAGCGTACTATGGTCTTTATATCTTCGGACAGGGTAGTTTCATCTATAGAGATAGTAACTGCCGAGCCACTATAGTTAAAGTTACATTCGTTATTCAGGGCTTCGCCGTGCAGCGGGCCTGCCAATTCGCCTAAATCAAATTGTATCGTATCAAAATAAGCCTTGTTCAATTGTTTGTAGCCCAGTTCTTCCAGCGAGTTAGCCAGCAGCACGGTCAATCCGTGTATGCGCTCGGCTATCAGCTTTAAGCCTTTAGGGCCGTGGTAGGCGGCGTACATACCGGCCATAATTGCCAGCAGGGCCTGCGCGGTACAAATATTGGAGGTAGCTTTATCCCTGCGGATGTGCTGCTCGCGGGTTTGCAGGGCCATGCGCAGCGCGTAGTTGTTGGCGCTATCAATAGTAACCCCGATGATACGGCCCGGCATAGCGCGCTTGTATTCGTCTTTAGTAGCAAAAAATGCCGCATGCGGCCCGCCAAAACCCATAGGTACGCCAAAACGCTGACTGGTACCTACCACAATGTCGGCACCCCACTCGCCCGGCGGCGTTAATAATACCAGGCTCATCAGGTCGGCAACAACAGTTAGCTTGATGCCTTTTTCGTGCGCCTTGGCGGCAAAATCCTTATAATCATACACGCTGCCGTTTTTGGCAGGGTATTGTACAATGGCACCAAACATATCGTCGGCCAGTTCAACCGTGGTATGGTCGCCGGTTACCAGCTCGATGCCGTAAGGCTGCGCACGGGTTTTTAATATATCAATGGTTTGGGCGAATATCTCGTCAGATACGAAGAATTTATTGGCTGCTGCATTTTTGCGCAGGCTGTATTGCATAAACATGGCCTCGCCGGCGGCGGTACCTTCATCAAGCAAGCTGGCGTTGGCAATTTCCATCCCGGTTAGGTCAATAACCATGGTCTGGAAATTTAATAAAGCCTGCAAGCGGCCCTGTGCTATTTCGGCCTGGTAAGGCGTGTACTGGGTGTACCAGCCGGGGTTCTCTAAAATATTACGCTGAATTACCCCCGGTACTATCACATCATAGTAACCCTGACCGATGAATGATTTGAACACCTTGTTTTTTGAAGCGGTTTGCTTTAGCGTATTCAGGTAGTCGAACTCGCTTTTTGCCGGCGGCAGGTTAAGCGGTTTTTTAAGCCTTATTTGCGCGGGTACGGTTTGTTCAATAAGTTCATCAAGAGAATTTACGCCGATTGTTTTTAACATTTCGGCGGTATCGGCCCCGTCAGGAGCGATGTGGCGTGATTGGAATTTTTCCTGGTAATCAGTGTTCAGTTGCATGTATGGCGGCCCTGTTAATATTAAGGGACAAAGGTAGTATTTTACCCCGTGACTATCAATTTTACAGGCCGTTATTGACACTGCGTTTACATGCAAAATTTATTTACTTTGCAGCAGAATAAAACCCATGCTTTATCGTAGGATTTTACTGAGCCTGTTATTTGTCTGTGTGTATAGCTGCTCATTTGCTGGAATTTTTATAGTTACCAGCAAAGCCGATGCAGGGGCGGGTACGCTGCGCGACGCACTTACCAAAGCAGCCGCAAACGGCAGCGGCCAAAAGGACTTTATCAATTTTAATTTACCGGGGGCAAGCGAGGCGGACAGGACGATAACGCTGGAGAGCGAACTGCCCATATTGCCGGCAAATATTGTTATTGACGGCACCACCCAGGCGGGTATAAAATTTGGCGTGAGCGGTTCAAAGGTTAAGGTTGTAAATACTTATGGCATTGGTCCAAATGTTAATGCCATATTTAAAGGGGATAATTCCGGCGATATTGAGATAGCGGGATTATTTATATTATCCGGTAATGGCCAAAGTGCATTATATATGACAAAAAGCAACAATGTATTCATACATCATTGCCTGGTTTTTAAAAGCACTGTAACAGTTACCTTTTGTAAAAAATTTACCTTTTCAAATAACATGGTAGGGCTTGACGCTACTGGCACAACGTTTAATGAGGGCGGAGTTTCAGCCTTTGATATCGATAATATTATTATTGGCGGGAGCCCGACTGCCGGCAACCTCATAAATAGCGACATACGATTGGGCAATACCTACCGGTCTGCCGACTGGCAATATTTGGTAAGCTACAACAAGGTTGCTACAGATTACAGCGGCACTAAGTCATACCTAACATACAACACACCTGCCCGGATACATGTTTCAAACGGCGGGCCAACTACTAACCCAAGCGGGCAAATGCATGGTACAATAAGCAATAACCTTGTAGCTAATGTTAGTTCATATGGCATATTTGCAGAAGGCACAGGGGATGCGCTGATCCAGGCGAATACAGTTAATACGGATAAAACCGGTACTGTCGATTTTTCGAAATTTGACCCGGACGGTGCACAGGGTTCAACAG
>JBDSIC010000122.1:0-3274 GCA_039918195.1 Mucilaginibacter sp. | reverse complement strand
GTTTTAAGTTCGGTTTTATATTGTTCCTCAGCACTCAGGTAAGGCACAAAGGTGTGGTAGTCTTCCAGTCCGATAGGGTTTTCGAGCAATAGCTTTTCTACACTTTCGGGATACATTAGCGTAAACCGTGTAGCCAGCATACCGCCCATAGAATGACCCATCACATATACCTTTTTAATGCCCAAAGTATCCAGCAGTTGCTTATTAAGCCTTGCCAGTTTATGAAAGCTGTAATGAATATAAGCCTTTGACGATTTGCCAAAACCCAGCTGATCAGGCACCACTACGCGGTAACCTTTGGCGGTTAATGCTTTTATCACATTGGTCCAGTAATAGCCGCCAAAGTTTTTCCCGTGAAAGAGGATGACCGATTTTCCATTGGCATTAGCAGGGTTGATATCCATGTAAGCCATCCGTACGTCCTGCCCATCGGTAGTTATGGGCATAAACTTAACCGGGTATGGGTATTGTACGTTTTCTAAGGTGATAGAAAGCGTATCGGGCTGGGCGTTTGCACCGGCAGCCATTATCAAGATGCTGAAAAGCAGGAGGAGTTTCTTTTGCATGTAGTAAAAACGTATCAGCAAGAAAAAGGTTTATGTAACCATAATTAAACAGCGTCATTGCGTGGACGAAGCAATCTCTTAGGACATTCCGCAATCCTCAGCTTAAAGAGATTGCCGCGCTTCGCTCGCGATGACGCTCGGTGAATTTTAAAAAGCCCCTCTCCTTTGGAGAGGGGTTGGGGTGAGGCGCTAAAAAGGCAAATAAACCCCCATGGTAATATTGCGCCCGGCATTATAAATACCGAAGGCAGGGTAGGTGCTGCTTAGGCGGCCGGGTTTGTAGCGGCTAAGGGCATCGTAATACCTTTTGTTGAGCAGGTTGTTGCCGGCAACATAAAGTTTTAAAGGCTGTTTGCCTAATGTTAGCGTAGTGCCTATGCCCGCGTTTAATAAAGTATAACCATCCGTACCGGTCTCAAACGTACCGTCAAACCGCGATTGCTTAAAGAAATTGTCAATACCTACATAAATATATGATTGCTTCAGTCCCCGTATTTCAGGCTCAAAGCGCAGTGTGTTTTTTAATGTCCCCGCAGGGATAAAAGCCAGCGGGCGGTTAAAGGTGGTGTTTTGCGCGCGGGTATAACCAAAAGTATTTTCGAAGTGGATAAAACTTACCGGGTGCAGGGTAACATTGCCCTCGAAACCGTAAAGGTTGGCATTTACCTGTCCGTAACGGTAAACATCATACGTGCTGATGTTACCTTGCTCATCTTGCTGTGTTTTAACATCGCCGGGGGTATTGGCAGCATAAATAAAATTACGGATATAATTTTCGTAGATACCGGCGCTGGCGCTTATCACCTCGTTATCAAATTCCAGTGTCGCGTCTGCCTGGTAACTTCTTTCAGGTGCCAGGTCGGGCCGGCCTACTTCGTAGCGGAAGGTACCTTCATGCACGCCGTTTGATGCCAGCTCGGCCGGGTTTGGCGCGCGGAAGGCGGTACCTGCGTTGGCCTTAAAATTAAGCTGTTTATTAAACTGGTGGGTATAGCCCAATGCCCCGCTGATGTTGGAGAATTTATTGGTGAAAGGGGCAAATTTTACTTCCCCATCTTCTATAAGGCCCTTGCCGGTATTTTTGCGGTAGTCAAAACGGATGCCCGCGGTAAATGTATTGCTCGTCCAGGTTTTTTTAATAAAGCCGAATGTGCCTATGCCGTAAGTGTTGTAATCGGGCACTAAATATTCTTCGCCTTTATTTAAACTGCGCCCCCAGTCGGCACTTGCGCCTATAACCGGCTGCCAGCCGTTGCTTTCGGGCAGGTAATATTTAGTATCCAGGCTGTAAGTATCCAGGTCGAAAAACAGCGATGGGTCAATGCTTTCTTCCAGCTCGCGGCGCTGGTTTTTTTGATAACCTAAATTCACCTTTAAATAGCCGCTGCCTAAAATAAAGTTGTTATCCCAGTTCAGTTTGTAGTGGCGTATATCCTGGCGGGGGAACAGCAGCGTGCGGCTTTTATAATCAGCATCGGTAAACGGATCGCCGTCTTCCTTTAAAAAATTATAGCCGGTGCCAGGCTCAGCCTCAAACAAGCCAATATTATTTTTAAAATACGAGAAGTTAATATGCGAATAACCCCAGTGCTTGTTAAGCCCGAGCATACCGCTGATGTTGGTTTCGTCGAAACCCGAATTAGGGAAATAGCCCGCAGGTGTTTTAAACGAATACGCATTTTTATAAGACCCCCGGCCGCGCCAAACAAAGCCATCCTGGTTGCCGGTCAGCATTAGCGATGTACCGGTAAGGCCGTTGTTGATGGAGTAGTTGGTCAGTACCTCGCCGCGTACCTCGCCGTTGGGCGGACTAAGCGGATCGAGCAAATTGATAACTCCGCCCAAAGCGTCCGAGCCGTACATTAGTGAGGCCGCGCCACGCAGTACTTCCACGCGGTCGGCACCATATTGGTCGGCTTCAATACCGTGTTCGTCACCCCATTGCTGGCCCTGCTGCTTAATGCCGTTACTTAAGGTAACCACGCGGTTGTAACCTAAACCCCGTATAACGGGTTTAGAAATAGATGGCCCGGTAGTAATTTGTGATACGCCCGGCACCAACCTTGCCAGCGCGTCGATAATATTACCTGCCGGCCGCAGCAATTCATCGCGGCTAACCGTGGTAGCCGAGGTGCTGTTTTGCTTATTATTCCCGCTGATGGGCGTACCGGTTATCACTACCTCGCGCGTTTCTATAACGCTGGGTTGCAGGGTAAATGTGATATCAGCGCCGGCTGCAAGGTCGAGCAGTTGGGTTAAAGTAGTAAAACCTATATATTGTACCTGTACAATAAACTTTCCCTTTGCCGGTATCGAGCGGAAGATGAACTCACCGTTCAGGTCGGTTTGGGTGGCAACTTTTAGGTCGGGTATGCTGATGGTTGCGCCGGGCAATGGCTGGCCGTTGTTATCAACAACCTTACCTTTTAAATTAATTTGAGTGGCCGATGCCGTGCCTGCTATAAATAACAAAAGCAGGCATATAAATATGCTGTGTTTCATAATGATCTTTAAAAAATGAATAAATGCTGCTTGTTGGGCAGGTAGAAGTTTTTTAAGAAACTATGAAACAGGGAGGAGATAGCCCATCCGAAAGGAGAAGGCCAAAAGAAGTAAAGTTAAAGGCAACTTGCGGGTGCGCAAATAAAACAACCGGCAGGTTAACGCCAAATCCGCCATCCTGCGCTAACACCATATCGGTATGGTGC
>JBDSIC010000121.1:0-12499 GCA_039918195.1 Mucilaginibacter sp. | reverse complement strand
ATTATCACTTTCACAAATAGGTTGTATGGCAGCAATGGTTGCAGTTACTTTGGGGTTAACCTTTACTGTTACCGATTTAGGTATGGAAGGACATCCCTTATCAGAAACGGCCGTTACGGTATATATGCCCGAATTTGCCGGGGTAGCATTGGGAATATTTAAAGCGGGCGCATTTGCGGGCAAGCCAGGCCCGTTCCATTCATATCTTACGCCTCCTGTCGCTGTTACAGTAATGGTTTCGCCTTCACAAAATTCTATATTATCAACGGCATTTGCCACAGGCAGCGGGTTAACTGTAATGGTTAACGGCTCCGAATAGATGCGGCAGTTAACCGATGCCAGGTTGCCTGCTTGGGCTACACCAACCCGGTATTTATAAGTACCGGCAACTGCATTGTTAATGCTTAAACTAAATACCTTACTGTTGGCTGTGGCGTTATCAGCAGCACTTATATCCTGCCAGCCGGTACCTCTATTTACCTGCCACTGGTAGTTTTGATAGGCAGCATCAGTAACAGTTGCATTTAATTGGTAGGAAGTGCTTTCGCCGGCACATATCTCCTGCCTGGTATCAGTTGTTGTTGAAAACCTGACTGTTGTAGGTGACCCCACTGCCCTGAATGAAATATCGTCAAGGATAAGGTCATTGCCAACACCACCGGGAGCGTTGTTGGTTATTTTAAGCACAACTTCAGTTGTGTTATTACCGGTAGTGAAGCAAAAAGGGGTGGTTGGATATAAATGGAATTCCGGCTTAGCGGTAGGCCCAATTTTGCCTGTCGACGTGGAAAGGGTTTCGCCGGGTAATTCGATAGAAAAGGTCAGATCGGGATGTTTTGCGTTAGGGCCATCAACATCTAAACGGATAAGATTTAAAATATATGCCGAGAAAGAATAAGTTGTATTTGGGCACAAGCCGCTTATTTTTTTATAATAAAATGTACCGGATACGTCAGTGCGGTCGGTAGCATTAATAACCATCATGTAACCATTAACATCATCGGGGGTATTATCTTGTAAAACATTATGCCATCCCTCGGTATGACAGCCGATAACACTATTTAAAATGGTGTATTCTGTATCGCTTATATTGCAGTCGGGCTGATAGGTGAGGTTTGATTGCTCAGTTGATAAGGCAGCGCCGGGGTTACTGCCCGAGCCGAAATCTTCACTCCCTGTTACCGGGTCGCCAAAGCTGCCACCTGTACAGTTTTGCGCCGTTACCTGCATATGGGCTAACATACATATTGATAAAATTATAAGGTAAAGGTTACGCATTGATATTTATGATCGGCCTAAACCAAAAATACTCATTAACCTGTACTTATTGCATATAAATGGTTGTTAATGTTACAAATCGGTTTAAACAAAATAAAGTACCTACAGGTTAATAAGTATGTATATATTACCAGCTATTATGAAAAAACAGCATTTTGCGTGCCTTGCAGCAGCCGGAATTTTAATTGCAGGTTGCAGCAATGATAAAAAAGCGAACCCTGACGATGCCGATACAATAACCAATGCCAGTACCCAGCAGGTAAACCTGCCCGCACCTTATGCCACCAAATCAGTAAGTAAATATTGCAAGGTGGTAGGCTGGCCGCAAGGTAAAATGCCGGTAGCCCCCGAAGGTTTTACCGTAAGCCTTTTTGCTGATAACCTGCGCAATCCCCGTAATATTTATGTAGCCCGTAATGGTGATATATTTGTATCCGAAGCCAATACCGAAGTAACCGGTGTAAAAAAAGTAGGCGCCGCGATAAAAGGAATCACAAAATCACAAAATCTTGATGAGAGCGCCAATGACATTATTTTGTTCAGGGATATTAACGGCGATGGTAAGCCCGAACTGAAAACAGTTTTTTTAAGCGGACTTAAACAACCTTATGGCATGTTGGTAGTTGGCAATTGGTTTTATGTGGCCAATACTGATGGCCTTTGGCGCTATCCCTATAAAAGAAAGCAAAAGGTAATGACCGAGCCGGGCCAAAAAATAGTAGACCTGCCCGCCGGCGGCTATAATAACCACTGGACACGCAACCTGCTGGCCAACAGGGATGGCAGTAAGATATATATTGCGGTTGGCTCGGGTACTAATGTTGCCGAGCATGGTATGGAGAATGAAAAGCGCCGCGCCAATATACTGGAAATAAACCCCGACGGTACCGGCGAAATTATTTACGCGGCAGGCCTGCGAAACCCGGTAGGGATAGACTGGGAACCCGGCACCAGAAAACTGTACGCGGCGGTTAACGAACGCGACAACCTGGGCGACGACCTGGTGCCCGATTATTTGACCGGGGTGCAGAAAAATGGCTTTTATGGCTGGCCGTATGCTTACTTTGGTCCGCACGAAGATCCTTCATGTAAAGTAAAATCGCCGGAGATGGTTAGAAACACCATTACGCCCGACCTTGCGCTGGGTTCGCACACAGCATCGTTAGGGCTGGCATTTTATACAGGAAGAACATTTGCAGCGCATTACAAAGGCGGGGCCTTTATAGGTCAGCATGGTTCGTGGAACAGCTCGAAGCTGGTTGGCTATAAAGTGGTCTACGCTCCGTTCCACGCCGGCAAGCCTACGGGCGATATTGAAGACTTTTTAACAGGTTTTATTGCCAATGAAGAAAAAGGCGAAGTATATGGCCGTCCCGTTGATGTAGCTGTTACAAAGGATGGCAGCCTGCTGGTAACCGACGATACTTCAAACAAAATATGGCGTGTAGCTGCTAAATAATAATCCTTGATATCATTAAAATAGCCCCTTAAATGTATTAATTGGGTTATTTTTGTGGACACTTACATATTGTGCAAAAAATTTATATCACAGCCATTCTTATCTTTTATGTTGCTGCCGGTATAAAGGCCCAGCGGCTGAAAAAAGATACAACACGGTTGCTAAATGAGGTAACCATTAAAGGTTATTTATCTGAGCAACCTGTTTTAAGCACGCCCGCGTCGGTGGGTGTTATTGGTAAGGCGCAGCTGCAATTGCAGCCAACTAACTCCTTTGTAACCTCTTTAAATACTGTGCCGGGCATACGTGCCGAGGAACGCTCGCCGGGCAGCTACCGCCTGTCAATACGGGGCAGCTTGCTGCGCTCGCCGTTTGGTATACGTAATATCAAGGTTTATTATGACGAGTTACCGCTGACTGATGCAGGCGGGAATACTTACCTGAATGCCATTGATGTAAACACTGTAAACAATATCGAAATATTAAAGGGGCCTGATGGCAGCCTGTTTGGTGCTAACTCGGGCGGCGTGGTGATATTCAATCCATTTGAGCGGGCCGATAGTAATTATGTATCTGCCGGGATAAATGCCGGTTCGTATGGGCTGCTGCACCAAAACGCGGTTATACAACAGCACACCGGTAATAACGTGCTTACCATAAACCAGGCTTACCAAAGCTATGGCGGCTACCGCGAGCACAGTTATATGTACCGGCATTTTGCTAATATAGCTGACAGGTTAACTTATGGCAATAATGAGTTAAAGGTACTGGCGTTTTATTCGGACCTGAATTACCAGACGCCCGGAGGGCTTAATTTAGCACAGATGACAGCTAACCCGCGCGCAGCACGGCCTGCTACGCCCGTTGCACCCGGTGCCATAGCCCAAAAAATTGGCATCAGTCAAAAAATACTGTTTGGCGGGTTGGTAAACAGCTGGCGCATATCCGGCAGGTTAAAAAATGTAGCGGCGGTTTATGGTAACCATGTCGATTTTGCTAACCCTTTTATTACCAATTACGAGAAGCGCGACGAAAACACTTATGGCCTGCGTACCTATTTTGAATTAAACGCTATCCCACAAAAAAACTTCGACTGGAAACTGAACTTAGGTGTAGAATGGCAGCAAACCAATGCACTCATCAGTAATTATGATAATAATGCAGGCAAAAAAGGGAATGAACAGGCTATAGACAGGGTAAATACCAACCAGCATTTTATTTTTACCCGCTATGCGGCGACATTTTATAAGCACCTGCACCTTGAAGCCTCAATGAGCTTAAATTATTACCAATACCGGTTTAAAAATATTTTCCCGGTTAAGCAATCAGCGTTTAGCAAACGTGATTTCGACCCGGTGCTGATGCCGAGGCTGGCGCTTTCGTATAGCGTAACCAATAATTTTGTGTGGCGGGCATCCGTGAGCCGGGGGTACTCTACACCTACCATCGCAGAGGTCAGGCCAAATAATAACATCGTGAATACAAGTCTCAATTCGCAGCTCGGCTGGAACTACGAAACCGGTTTCAGGCTGCGTAACCGGGATGAAAGCACATTTTTAGATGCCTCGGTGTTTTACTACCGGCTGCAAAATGCCATTGTTATCCGCAGGCAGCAGGAAACCGACTATTACATCAATTCGGGCAGCATAAAACAACCCGGTGCCGAAGTTTATTTTAGCAGCTGGTTATACCGGCAAGGCAGGGGTTTTGTAAAAGGAGTGCAGTTTAATGCCTCGTACACCTTAAGTAAATTCACCTTTGAAAATTATGCCGACTCGACCAAAAGCTACGCGGGTAATAAGGTTACGGGTGTGCCCCAGCATGTGCTGGTAAGCAGCGTTCAGGTTTTATTGCCGCAGGGCTTCTCACTATTTGTGCAGCATAATTATACCGACCGTATCCCGCTTAATGATGCTAATACTGCTTACGCCCCGCATTATCATCTGTTGCTGGCTAAAGCCAACTGGCAGGGTATTATAAGCCGGAACCGTTTTAATATATATGCCGGTGCCGATAACATCCTCAACCAAAAATACAGCCTGGGTAATGACCTCAATGCCTTTGGCAGCAGATATTATAACCCGGCACCATTGCGTAATTTTAACATTGGGGTAAATGTGATCTTATAAAATTCACTGTCATTCTGAGCGTAGCGAAGAATCTAACGGTGAATAGATTCTTCGCTACGCTCAGAATGACAGATCAAGTTTTTGATATCTATGCAAATGGCAGTTATGACGGAAAAACATATCTTCGCAACTTTAATTTTACAATAATAAAGGATGATATTCCTGACTTTTTTCCTGGGGCTTATTGCCAACTTTATTGGTTACATACCGCCGGGGAATATAAACCTTACGCTAATACAGATCACTATAAACCGTGGCTTCAGGCATGCCATACAGTTTATTACCGCTTTTTCGGTTATCGAATTTTTCTTCACTTTCGGTATCATGAACGCGGCCAAATGGCTGTCGGCACAGGCAAAGCTGGATACTATTATTGATTGGGTAATGGTGGTGCTGTTCGGCACTCTGGCTATTGTTACCTGGCTTAACAGGAATAAGCCGCCCAAAACCAAATACTCCGAACTGGCGAGTATTAAATATGGCATCCTTCTCGGGTTTTTAAACCCCATGCAAATCCCGTTCTGGATGATAACCGGTACTTACCTCATCACCCACCAATGGATATTGGATGGAAATGTTGCGCTAATCATATTCAGTTTGGGCTCGGCAGGCGGTTCGTTCCTGTGCCTCTATATATATGCCAAATTTGCCCAATATATTCAGGGCAAGTTTGCATTAAGTACCCGGGTTATCAATATCAGTATAGCAGGGCTGTTTTTCGCCTTCTCACTTTACCATATAATTAAGCAGGTATATGTGATGTATTTTAAGGCGTAGGCTGTCCCTTATCCCGTAGGTTCCATATCTTCTCGGCCTTGCGGCCAATAAACCAAAAAGAGATAGCAAGTATCCCGAAGAATAAGGTACGGTTTACATTGTCCCACAGGTATTCAAAGTATTTTGTGTAAATAAATATCAGCAAAAAGGTAATACCAAATTCGCGTGCTATGGCATCTTTGTTTTTTAGGCCATACCATAAAAATCCGCCGGCTACCGCGGCAGATATTAATCCCCAGTAAAAAAAACTGATCTGCTTTATTCGCCACCAAACATCCAGGTTGCCAAAATTGCCGAATATGCTGAGCAGCCATAAGGATATAAACAGGTATAACAAGCCAATCACATAGGTAAGTTCCCAAAAACGTTCAAACCATTTTTTTGATTTAAGTATATAACACACTATGACAAGCAATACGCCGAAAAGCACAAAACGCAAAGGATAATTCATGCCTAAAAAGTAATCGGCCCAACGGGTTTGATAACCTGTTTCGGTGCCGAACCAACTGCCCAGCGATATGAGCGCGAAAAGCCATATCAACCCCGAATCCATCCGCCAGGCCAACACGCCATATACAAAAACAGATACTAAAAATAAAATGGAATAATGCCCCGAACCATTATCAAAGGTTTTGCCCAGGTAGGCAATAAAAACAGCGGTAAACAATACACCGGTAAATACCAGGGCCTCATTACTAAATACTTTTTCGGGGTAAAGCCGCTCGCGTTTGCGGCCCGAATAAAAAAAGAAAATAGCCGCAACTGCCGATAGGATGCTGATAACAATATCGGGCGTATCGTACAGCTTTTTCAGCCAGTTGATCACTGCATCGTCAATAATGAGTGAGCCGATGGCGATAACCCCGCAAATAAGCGCCACCCAAAATGAATACTTGGCCAACCGCATCCAGTCGAACCCCTTAACCTCGTAGGACGAGCGGAGGCTTTTTGCCTGCTCCATATCAACCAGTCCCTCCTTTTCCCAATGGGTGATGGCATCATTCAGCACATCGCTTTCCTGTTTATCAAGGTTGAGTTTAGGCATAGGGATGTGTGTATTAAGTTGGGTTGACCTGGCTTTTATTATCGTGGCTATTGCCACTGATAAAGATATAAACTCCAAAGGAATATACTTATTATTTATCCCTGTCAAAAATTAAAAAGACAGCGGGCACCTGTACCGCAAAGCACATATTATACGTTTTGTATGGTGTAGTTTAAACGTTTAGTAATAACTTTACTGCAAATGTTAAAGTCGGTAGCCATATTGCTTTTTTGCAGCTATTTTTTGCTGGGTAAAATGCTATTGCCTCAAGGTGATTTTTCGCTAATGGCCGATCTGCCTGCCATGTACCAGCAATATAAAGCTATTGAGGAGCCGGAAGACATTGGCGTATTAGATTTTGTTGTTGATTACCTGCTTAACGGCGAAGCGTTGGAACAGCATAGTAAAAACGAAAAGCCTATTCCGTTTGCAAGTGTTCAATTTCAGCATGAAGCTAACCCGCTTAGTTTTATCGTGCTGTATTATAACTTGCAGATACCGCAAGTTCAGTTTTTTACCATCAGTCATTTTATAAAAAATGATGTAATAAATACCCCCGCACACTACAATAAGCTTTTTCGTCCGCCGCTTTCCTAAAATTGATCCCCCCGAATTTTTAAGTAATAATTAAGGACAATTTAATTTTTAATATGAAAAAGATTTTATTGCTGCTGGTGCTGTGTGTGAACACTGCAACCGCGCAGCGCCTGTTTCATGCTGTTGTGCAGGATAGCATAACGCATGAAACATTACCCGGTGTAACCGTGAGCGTGAAGAATACCGGTATAGCCGGAACCACTAACAATCTCGGCATCATCAGCCTGGATAATATACCTGCCGGCCAACAAACAATGGTGTTTACCAGCGTTGGTTATGCTACCGCAACCATCACAGTTGATGTGTTAAATAACGGGGGTAAAACTTATACAGTTTACCTTGCACCCAATGAGCAAACTATGGATGAGGTGGTGATATCATCAACCCGTACCAATTCGCGCATTAAGGATCTGCCCATGAAGGTAGAGGTACTTGGTCAGGAAGAGATGGAAGAAGAAAATATGCTTAAGCCCGGCAATGTGGCAAGTATATTGGGCGATCTTTCGGTAATTCATATCCAACAAACCTCGGCTGCAACGGGCAGTACCGTGATACGTATGCAGGGCCTTGATGGCCGTTATACCCAATCGCTGCGCGACGGATTGCCGTTGTTTGAGGGTTTTTCGGGTAATTTCGGTGTGTTATCTATTCCGCCGCTTGATCTGAAGCAGGTAGAGATCATCAAAGGATCGTCGTCAACATTATATGGCGGCGGCGCCATTGCGGGTATAATTAATTTTATCTCGAAAACACCTGTTGCTAAACGCGACCTTTCGTTTATGTTGAACCGGTCAACGTTAAATGAAACCAATGCTAACGGGTATTTTTCACAGCGCTTTGGCCGGTTTGGGCTAACCGTGCTTGCACAACAAAATATGCAGCAGGCTTATGATGTAAATAAGGATGGTTTCAGCGACGTGCCTAAGTTTAATACGACGATTTTCCATCCGCGTTTTTTTTATTACATCAATGAGAATACTCAACTGGATGCAGGGTATGCTTTTACGTATGAAGACCGCAAAGGCGGCGATATGCAGGTAATTAACAGTACTGCTGATGATAGCCATACTTACATTGAAAAGAACAGGTCATACCGACATACGGCCGATATACACTACCTCAATAATATTAATACCGCAAACCGTTTAACTGCAAAAGGCAGTTTCACAAATTACCGTCTTAATAATAATTTTAACGGGTTTGATTTTAGCGGCAGCCAAACCTCAGGTTATTTTGAAGTTAGCGACCTGGTAAAAACCAGTAAGAACGATATTGTTTTAGGGGCTAACTACTCGGGCGAATTTTTCAGGAAAGATCCGTTAAGCCAGGGGGCATTAACAAATTACAGTTATCATACTACAGGCTTATTTGCACAAGAGGGGTTTCATATCACGCAACAATTTTTGGTTGAAGGCGGCTTAAGAGCCGATCATCATAATGTGTTTGGCTGGTTTGTTCTTCCGCGTATAGCATTCCTGTATAAACCCGAAAAAGACCTTTCATTGCGTTTAAGCAGCGGCCTGGGTTACAAAACACCTAACATATTTATTCCAGAGAACCTGGCCGGTAACTTTAGCCGGCTGCTGCCTGTAGCCGTGGGCGCAGTAAAAAGCGAGCGATCTAAAGGCATAAACTTTGACGCAGGTTACCATATCAGGTTTAGCGAAAACGCTACGCTGGATATTGACCAAGCCTTATACTATACATACATAAGCGACCCGATCATACCATTAGTTAATGCCAATAATACCATCAGCCTAAGTAATGCGCCGTATCATATCAACTCATACGGTACCGATACCTACCTGCGTTTTACTGTGCATGAACTCGAATTATATTTCGGGTACAACCATACCATATCAAAACAAGCTGCAACGGGTAATACGGTTTATCTGCCGTTCAGTCCACAGGATAAATTTTCTACAACAATAGCTTACGCTATAGAAGGACAATGGCGTTTCGGTATCGAGGGAAGTTTAGAGATGAACCAGTATATCAACTACAATCAGCGGGTGCGTAACATACCCTTTTTTGCTGCAATGATAGAGCGCAAGTTCGGACCGAAACTAAGCCTGGTAATAAATTGCGAGAACATCGGCGATTTCCGGCAGTCGCATTACGAAGCATTGTTCAGCGGGCCGCGCACCAGCCCGGTATTCAGCCAGCTCTGGGCACCTATTGACGGAAGAGTGTTTAATGCAGCTTTAAGGATTAAAATATAATTTAATTAAGATTGTTTAACCGGAATATTTCCGGTTAAACAATCTTAATTAAACAGGGCTAATGTCGCTTCTTTATCTTTGCCTAACTGGACTATCAGTTCATCAAGAGAGGCGAATTTTATATCGCCGCGTATAAAGTGAAGGAACTCCATGCGTATCTGCTTGTTGTATATATCCTCGTCAAAATCAAAAATATTTACCTCAATGTTGCGGGTGATACCGTTTACGGTAGGGCGGTGACCGATATAAGCCATGCCTTTATATTCGCGCCCATCTACCTTTACCTTCACGGCAAATATGCCGTCGGCAGGTATCAGCTTATAGCGCTCGCTAATTATTATATTGGCTGTTGGGTAGCCTATCTTTTTACCTATCTGGTCGCCGCGTATTACGCTGCCGGTAATAAAAAAGGGGTAACCTAAATACGAATTAGCATGGTCAATATCATTATCCAGTAAGGCATTGCGTACCCTGGTGGAACTCACCGCGATCTCGTCAATGTCCTGCTCAGCTATCTCAACCACCTCAAAACCATACACAGGGCCAAGCCGTTGCAGGTCGGTCAAATTGCCAAGCCTGTCCTTACCAAAATGGTGATCGTATCCTATCACTATTTTTTTTGTGCCGATCTTTCCCACCAATACATCGCGTATATAATCCTCGGGTGTTTGGTTCGAAAAATCCCGCGAAAATGGGGTGATAATTAAATGGTCTACACCAAGCTGTTCCAAAAGCTCAGCCTTCTCATTAATAGTATTGATGAGTTTAAGACTTTCATCCTCGGGGTGGAGTATCATACGGGGATGAGGGAAAAAAGTAAGTATCACTGTTTCGCCGACCGTTTGTTCAGCTATATCCTTCATACCGGCAATTATTTTGCGGTGGCCGAAATGCACCCCATCAAACGTGCCAATGGTCACCACGGCATTTGGTACGGCTTTAAACTCGTCAATATGATGGTAGATCTTCATCGGCTACAAAGGTAAAAGGAGAAAGGATAAAGGCGAAAGATTTTTAATAACCCTATTGTCATTTCGACCGTAGGGAGAAATCCTCTGCGACATGCATGTACATTTGCATAGCGTAGAAGATTTCTCCTCGTACCTCGTCGAAATGACAAAGCAGTTAAAATTATTCACCAACCTTCAGTTCCCTGATGATATTAACCATTTCCATCACTTCACGCGCATCTCCAATTTTGTAGTTGCCGCTGCGGGTGCGCCGCAGGCGTGACAGGTAAGCGCCATTATTTAGGGCTGCCCCAAAATCATGCACCAGCGAGCGTATGTAGGTGCCTTTACTGCACACCACCCTGAAATCAATTTCTGGCAGTTCAATTCGGGTTATCTCAAACTCGTTAATGGTTACAAAACGCGGGCGGCGCTCCACTTCCTCACCGCGGCGGGCCTTTTCATACAGGCGTTCGCCATCAATTTTTATGGCTGAATGGGCCGGGGGGTATTGCTGTATGTCGCCGGTAAACTGCGGGCAGGCAGCATATACCTGTTCGTTGGTGATGGCGCTTATATCAAATTCCTGGTCAACCAGTGTTTCCAGGTCGTACGATGGCGTAGTGCCGCCGAGTATCATGGTGCCGGTATATTCTTTTTCTTCTGCCTGGAAGGTATCTATCTGTTTTGTCATTTTACCGGTGCAGATGATAAGCAGCCCGGTTGCCAAGGGGTCCAGCGTGCCGGCGTGGCCAACCTTTAGCTTAAGCGGCTTAAAGGCGTTGCGTAGTTTGCCCACCACATCAAAACTGGTCCAGTTGTAAGGTTTGTTGATGAGGAGCAGTTGCCCTTCGGCAAATTCCTGTATATCGGTGTAGCTTTCCTTCAAAATTGTTATCAATTAACGCCCGCTTTTACTCGCCCCGACTACGCTTCGCTGGTCGACCCTCTCTACTTCGTAAAGAGAGTAAAAAATCTGCATAGCAGAAATAAAAAATCCCTCTTTGCGCAGCAGAGAGGGTGGTCGGGCGCAGCAAAGACCGGGTGAGTCAAATTAATAAAATGTTATATCACCTTCAGGTCGTGCCCGGTTAAATACAAACCTATAATTATAGCACCAACTATTATTCGGTACCAACCAAACAGTTTAAAGCCCTTCTTCTCTAAAAAAGTTATAAAAGTGCGTATGGCCAGCATAGCAACTATAAATGCGATGACATTGCCTACAACCAATAATTGTATTTGATGACCGGTAAAGGTGTTGCCGTCTTTAAAAAAATCGAGCATCTTTTTTGCGGTAGCGGCAAACATAGTAGGGACTGCCAAAAAGAAAGAAAACTCGGCGGCGGCAGTACGGCTTAGCTTTTGCGACATACCGCCTATAATGGTAGCTGCTGAACGCGATACACCGGGCACCATAGCTATACATTGAAAAAATCCAATTTTAAAAGCGGTTAAAAAGCTGATGTCTTCTTCTTTTTCAACAGTGTGCTCCTTAAATAATTTGTCTACAAATAAAAGAAAGATGCCACCGACAAACAGTGTTATACCAACTGTTAAAGCGCTTTCAAGCAGTTCGTCTATCTTGTCACTTAACAGCACGCCAAATACTGCCGCGGGGATAAAAGCCACCAGCAGCTTTAAATAAAAGCGTGTTGACTGAAAGAAACGCTTAAAGTATAACACTACTACCGATAGTATTGCCCCAAACTGGATAGCAATGGTAAATAGTTTAATGAACGGGTCGGAAGCGATACCCATAATGGACGAAGCGATGATCATGTGCCCGGTTGACGACACGGGCAAAAACTCTGTTAACCCCTCAATAATAGCAAGGATAATAACATGAACAATATCTATCATGCCCTTAAGCCCTTTGGTTTTTTTAATATAGCTACAAAGCCCAATCCAAAACCGGCCAATACTACAATAGGGGCAATCACAATCTTGGTTGTACTGTAAATGTCTGTTGTGCCTGCCATTAGTACAAAGCCTAAAGCTACTACCACAATGCTGGCAATAAACATTTTATAGTTGTTCTT
>JBDSIC010000120.1:0-10163 GCA_039918195.1 Mucilaginibacter sp. | reverse complement strand
TCAGGTAAAAGGAACCATTGTCAAGCTGGATATCTGAAAAATAAATAATCCGGTTTTTTATACTGCTGAACAGAGAAAAACGGCTTAGCTTAACTGTTAACTTCGGCGTGCTCAGTAAAGTGTCTTTTTGCTTATCAAGCACATACAGGTCTTCTAAAACAACCGACCTGAAAGGCTCTATGTATAAACTCTTGATATCTATTTTGGTGTGCAGCTCTTTTGAAAGGTAGGCGGTAGCTTTTTTAGCGGCCCATGTTTGTACAGGCTTGTATTGAAACGCGAGCAACAGTATGCTTAGCATTAATAAGATAAGCAATACTACGCTTAACGCTATTTTGAGTGCTTTTTTAATAACTTTGCCCCTTTATAATTATTGATTGAGTAAATGATTGAATTTGTGAATCATTGGTACGATAACAATATTTAATGCCGGTAGTTTGACTAATAGCGTTCATTCAATAATTCAGTATATCAATATTCAAAATTTAAAGATCGTGCCTGTAATATTAGCTATAGAATCATCCTGCGACGAAACCTCAGCATCAGTATGCGCCGATGGTTTGATACTTAGCAATGTTATTGCTAATCAAACCATTCACGAAGCTTATGGCGGTGTGGTCCCCGAGCTTGCCTCAAGGGTTCACCAGCAAAATATCGTGCCTGCGGTGCAACAAGCATTATCTAACGCAAAAGTAAGCAAAAATGCTGTTGATGCGGTGGCTTTTACACGCGGGCCCGGACTTTTAGGCTCACTATTAGTAGGAGTCTCATTCGCAAAGGCGTTTGCGCTGGCAAAAAACATTCCTTTGATAGAGGTAAACCATATGCAGGCACACGTACTGGCGCATTTTATTGCCGATAATAAACCTTCATTTCCCTTTCTGTGCCTTACCGTTTCGGGCGGGCATACACAGATAGTATTGGTAAAAGATTACTTTGATATGGAAGTGATAGGCCAAACACTTGACGATGCCGCAGGCGAGGCTATGGATAAAACCAGTAAAATTTTAGGTTTGCCATATCCCGGCGGGCCGTTAATTGATAAACACGCGCGTTTGGGTAACCCCAATGCCTACAAATTTCCCGAACCACAAATACCCGGTTTTGACTTCAGTTTTAGCGGGTTAAAAACATCCATACTGTATTTTGTGCGGGACAATACAGCGGTAAACCCAGACTTTGTGCAACAAAACCTAAACGATATTTGCGCCTCTGTTGAAAAGCGTATAGCGACCATACTTTTAAACAAACTTAAAAAAGCTGCCGCAGAATACAATATAAAAGATATTGCCCTTGCAGGCGGTGTATCGGCCAATACGGGCCTGCGGCATGGCTTGCAGGAATTAGGCGAACAAATGGGCTGGCGCACCTTTGTGCCTAAATTAGAGTACTGTACTGATAATGCCGCCATGATAGCCATCGCCGGCTACCATAAGTACCTCAAGGGCGATTTTGTGGGACAGGATATTACCCCACTGGCCCGTATGCCCCTTTGATTTATTTAGTGATTGGGTGAATGAGTGATTTAGTGAGTGGTCAGCGGTGAGTAAATAGTATAATAGTTTTACGCACCAGTTAATCACACAGTCCAATTTATTATCTTTTATTCACTACTCACAATTAACCACTCACCACTGACCATTAACCACTCACCAAAAAAACTTACATTTGCATCATGAGCATTCCTTCACTTATTTTCTGGGCTATTTTTGTTGTGCCTTTGGTTATATTTTTAATATGGGTGATGAGGCAGGATAAACGCCAGGGTAAGGTAGGCCTGGCTGTACTTATTATTATGGTTGTGGTAGGTATTGTATATATGTATCTAAAAACCGGGGGCAAGTAGCCCGCATAATCTATCCACCAAATTTCAGGATAAAAAAAACCTTCCCAAAGGAAAGGCTTGATACATGTGATATGTTTTGTGATTTGGTGGCAATTGTTACCTTATCCGGTATAAAACCCAGTCGGCAGTTTCATATACATTGATCAGGCTGACCCCTGTATTAATCCCTTTAAGTATACCCGGATATTTATGGCTAAGCTGCGAGTATGTGCCTACAAGGTTTTTCTCAGATGCAACCAATATATAATCAGCATATTTATCAGGTGCTTCAACAGTTTGCAGGTAGTTATCCTGGTACGGCAGTATCAATTTTTTAAAGTCATCAGTAAAGGCGGCGATAGGGTAGGCAATCGCGTCATCCATTAATACTTCCGATCCGGCAGGTAAACTATTTATGTAGCTGGCAATATCCTGGTTGTCTGCTTGTTTATAGTTTATTTTACGTTTAACCAAAGCTTCGTAAAAATTCTTCTCATCAATAACCGGCGAATTTTTTAAATAGTAATACCCGGTAAATAACTGCGCCACCGTCAAAATACAAAATATCGCTTTTAACGCTTTGGTGTATTTAACAGACGGAGCCTTTATCAATACACACAGGAATGCCAATATCAAGAACAGCAGGTAATATTCAAAAGTTACAAATATCTTATCGTACTTGATACGGATAAACTCAATAAACGCAAAGGGCGTTAATAGCGTAAGTATTTGATAGGTGTTTTCTTTGAAAAGAAAAATAGCTACTAAAATAAGCGGGCAAAACAGCAATATTTTGGCCGATACCATCAACGATGCGTCGGGTAATATATAGGTTGTGGCTGTAGCCGCAAGGTCATAGTTTAACTTATCTGTTATAATATTCCACGTAGCGTACGGACTTTCGATAAAGTAATTCATGTCCTCGGCATGGGTGAGGTTCAATAGCTTATAAAACATGATACAAACTATCGGCAGTATAAATATAATTATATAAAGCGCGAAGGTTTTATTGATAAGTTTACGGCGTAACGACGGATTATTGAAACTGAGGAACAGCCTGAATATAGACTCCTGCTCACTCAGGTTTAGCGAGTGTATGGTTATTGACAGTACTAATGGTATAAAGAAGATAGTAAGCCAGATAAACCGGTAATCGCAAAATATAAGCGTAACCAAACATATACTTGCTATGGATACGTGGAATGTAGTATTTGACTTATAGAACTTGAGTATATTATAAAAGAAGAGGTAAAAGAATATTAGTACGATATAGATACTTTTACCGGCACATGCTGCGTATATTATACCCGGGTGTAATACAAAAGTAAGCAGTAACATATAAAAATAAATGTTACGTTCGCGATTGGCAATAGCGTTCGAAATCAAGTTGAATAGCCCAGCCATGCCAACTGCAGACGCGATAATGGGCGCCAATGTATAGCTGATAGAGGTAAAGGCAAGTATACCGTAAAAAGGTAATATAGGCGATGTTAAACCCATTACCTTTAGCCTGTTGCCTACCCCGCCAAAAACTATTTTAGCCTTCTCAATAAAAAATAGCGACTCTTCATTGTAGTAACCCAACTTGTTTAAATAGACAGCACAAAACAGGTAGTATACTGCCAGCAAAACTGTAACGATAATAAGAAATGCCTGTTTATTCTTCATTATTTCACAACGTTAGTTGGATTATTAATTTTACTAAGGCCGTGGTTGGTTTTTTCCCAATAAAAAGGGTTAACAATTAATTGGTACAAACCTTTGTAAGCGGCTATTGAATGCAGCAACCAGTATAATGGGTTGGCTATGGCAAACAATATCAACTCGTAAAAGCGCCTTTTAAACACGGCCATCATGTTTATATATATCATCAATATGTTCCCTATCATCAGGTTAAATATCGAGATGAACAATACCCAATCCGGGAAAATAGTACGGATGGTTGAAAGGTCGAACACTAAATAACAAATAAATAAGGCCAGCAGCAGCGGGTAGGCCAAAAAGGTAAGTGGTGTTGCACCCACAAAGAAGTTAAACCCTAAAAAGCCTTTTAAGCCCAGTTTTTTATACAATTCGAGCGGGTTGCGCATGTGCACCAGGTAGGTTTGCATATAGCCCTTTATCCACCTTGATCGCTGGCGTATCCAGTTAAAAGGCTCGTTATTCGCCTCTTCGTACGTGGTTGAGTTAACAATAGCCACTTTATAGCCCTTATCATAAGCTCGCACACCAAGGTCGGCATCTTCGGTAACGTTAAATGGGTCCCAACCACCAAGGTCAATAAGGCCTTCCATTTTAAAGTGGTTGCTGGTGCCGCCCAATGGTATCGGTATATCCAGTGTATCCAAACCGGGCAGCATATAATCAAACCAGTACGAATACTCCAGGGTAAACATACGGGTAAGGAAATTCTCGTTCCTGTTAAAGTAGTTTAATGAGCATTGCACGCATATATAGTTCAATGGCAGCTTATCAAATAAGGCAGCCACCTTTTTTAGCTGGTCGGTATCAGGAATATCTTCGGCATCATAAATAGTGAGGTATTTTCCGCGCGAAAAGTGCAGGCCGTAGTTACATGCCTTCGGCTTGGTTTTAGGCATGTGGAAGGGTACCACAATTACCTCGAAAACACCGGGGAAGTCGAGGTTTCTTACCGCATCAAGGGTTTCATTATCATCATCCTCTATCAGTAGCTTAATGTCAAGCATTTCGCGTGGATAGTCTAAACTCTGTAAGTTCCAAATCAGTTTTTTGATCAGGTTGCCTTCGCGGTATACCGGTAAGTGTATGGTATAATAAGGCAGATCTGCATCCACAACATCTCTAACCTCGCTATTGGTTACGGCTTGGTGTAATTCAAACCGCGAACCTACCAAAGCCAAAAACAATTTAAAGGATATGGCTATCAGGAAGAAAGAACTGATCAACACATTGAAAACGATAGAGGTATTCTTAAAATCGAGCACCAGACATACACTGAATACCGCCAGGAAAATAAAAACGAAGGTAAGCTGGGGTGAAGTGAATGTTATCCAGGCAGAACTCTTCGGGTCCTGGTGCAACAATTCATATACGGCCGATTTCACATATTTTTCGCCTGTAAGCGTGTGGCTCATCCAGGTAATTTCCAAATCCTCGGCAACTATTATTTGCGGCTCACAATCAAAAGTGGCTTTTAAATAGTCAATAAAAAATTGGTCGGTTGGATCGGCCATTAAGGCTACTATTTTGCCATTTTCAAAACGTAATGGTAACCCTACATGGTCGTTAATAAATTTTAGCTCAACTTTGGCTAAAACGTCAGGGTCAACTTCCTGCTCCCTTATTTCTTCTATAATATAACCGGCATTAAGTAACGAACGGGCGTAATTTTTACGTGATATAAAGCCAAAGTTTAAGGCGATTTTTATAAAGGCCTGGCCCAGCGTTGCTGACATTTCTTCAATCTTCTGCCTGTCAGCAATACTAATAAAGCCATCATTGGTCAAAAGCTCACGAATTGAAATGCTCATTTATATCAGATAAATAATAAGAAAGATAGTACAATGACCTTAAAAAAAGCCATTGTACTAAGTATAAATTATAACTATTCGTTAAACAGGTCCTGTGAAGTTTGAACCCTCGAACGTACATAAAGGAATGATAACAAGATCAAGATCAATATACCTAACAGGATATATAAGTTATAGCTGTCCCAGAATTTGGCCAGGTCACTCTTAGTGTCCACATATTCCAGGTTCTCGCTTGATTTATTGATATTGAACAGGTATTTATTAGCGTTTACATCAGAGATACACACGTTACTTGATAATGTTGAAAGCTGCTCGGTAATAGACCGGGCCACCGCTGAAAACGCTTCTGCAGGATGTGAGCCCGTGGCTGTTAATACCAGTGTGGCATTATTGCTGCGGCCATAAAATATCTGGGCAAGGCCGTTTGATACACTGTCAGACAGTGAGTAGACTACCGTGCTGTTATCAGCATTATATAACCTGAACTGCTGGTTAAACTTGATAGGTGCATCCGGAAACTCGTTCATTAACGGGTCTTCTTTTGATAGCAGCGCTATAATGTTATACTTCTTCAAATCACCGCTTTCCATTTGGTCTGAGTATACTATCTCAGGGAAGTTGTTTGAATTGATATTGTTGTTTAGCTCATAGATGATCTCGCCTAAAGCGCCTGCTGCATATTTAGCATATTCCTTGCTTACAATGATACGTGTGGTGCCATTGTTAAACGCCTCAGGATATTGATAGAAACTTAAATCGCTGGTAACAAACGGATTTTTTGATGACAGGTATGATTTATCTACATCAAGCTCGGCAAAGAAGTTGATAAAGCTGTTGTGACAGTTACCGCTGTTAGGATAGAACCTGAATTCGGCCTCCAGTGTATTGTACTTATGGTGCTGGTAACGGTTAATAGTTACGGCAGTATTTAATTTACCCGACGGGCCTAATTTTTCACTGCTTATTAACAAGCCGTTAAGGTAAACGTTAAAGAAACCACGGTCGCCAGGGTTAAGGCTGCTGTACAAGCCTACGAAGCGTATCTCAACCTCTTTAGGTGTAAAGCTAAAGTCGCTGTTTTTAAAATTGTAAGCTGTTTTTAACGAACCAATACCTGATAGGAAGCTGCTTGCACCACCAATTTGTTTAATAGATAGTTTAGAGCGGCTCTCATCAATATTTTGGAAATAGGAGTTCTCGGCTTTGTCAATAAAAAGGTAATCACCAAATGTCGAATTCAGGATATTCATGTTACCCAAAGCGGTAATTGTTTTTTCGTAACCGGCATCATCATTAGCTGTAACAAATAATATCTCGTTAGGCATAGCGCTTGCCGAAACTGTTTTTACCGGCACTACTTTGCCTTTTATGCTAATCATGTTAGTTACCGTATCAGTATAGTTGCTTACTGATTTATGCAGGTAAAACAAACCCTGGTTACTTTGCGGGGTTACGGTTATCAGGCTGCGTTTGTCGCTTGGCAATGCACCCATGGTACCTACCATAATGTAGTTCTTAACGCTATCAGGCACTTTACCTGCTTCAAATACTGAAATAGGACGGCTTGATGTTTTCTTAAGGCGCGAATAAGCCCAGGCTACAGCCTTAAGGTCGTGCAGGCTTGGATTGGCCGGGTGTACAATAGCTGTTTTAGACTCGAAGCAGTTACTGATGTTTACGTTATTGAAAAAGTTTTTATTGCTTTTCAGTAACGACAGGTATGAGTAACCCTTAACCTTTAACCACATGGCGGGGTTATCAAGGTCCTTACATATATCATCAGTGATGGTTAGCAAGGTTTTAACCTGTATCTTCAGGAATTTATCCGGAGATACATCAGCCCTTGACAGGTTAACGGTTACCTTCTGGATAGAATCCTTGGTAAGACGCCCGCTGTATATAGGCTCGTTGTTAATAATGATATTAATAAAAGAGCGGTCTTTTAATAATGCCTGTGATGGTTCAAAATATAGCACCAGTTTGCTGCCATTCATCTCAACAAGCGGGCTTATCCTTAAAAAGTAGGATGTAGCGCCACTCATGCCATATATGGCATTATCGGGGTGGCCCATTGATTTAAAGGATACTATACTTTGCGCCGATGATGTCTTTGTTAAAAGAAATACAAGGGCTAATACGGTAAGAAGTCTGTTCATCGAGTTGTATGTTAATTTATTACGGAAAATTCTACTCTAAAATAATTGCCATTTTCATCACTGCGGTAGGTAAGGTCGCCGCCCATTTCCTGCGCCATTAGTTTGGCTATGGAAAGGCCGAGGCCTAAGCGGCTTTCTTTTGAATCAGATACGTCGTTCAGCGTTCTTAATTTGTTGAACATCATATCCAGTTCTTCCTGGCCTATTGCAATACCTTCGTCAATAATTTCAAATACAAATTTTTGACGCTGAAGGCTTGTAATTACTTTTATGTTATTGTTTGTTTGTGAAAATTTTATAGCGTTAGACAGCAGGTTTTGAAACACCTGGCCTGCAAATACACGGTCGAGTTTTACGTTTAACGGTAGTTTTAAGATGTTATCAACCAAGTGAATGTTTTTCATATGGGCGGTTTCAGCCAATCCTTTAAAAACATATTGCACCTCGGCATTCGCGTCAAATATCTCCAGGTTAAATTTCATCTCGGGCGATGATATCTCTTTAACATCCATCAGCTTATTCAGCATATACTGCATTTTTTCGGCTGATTCTGTTATGTAACCTACGTATTCTTTTTGGTCGCTGCTCAAGCGGTAATCCTCTTCCTTAACCATGTTATTACTCATAATAACTGAGCCTATAAGGTTTTTAAGGTCGTGGCCGGCAATATTTATAAAGCTGTTCTTCTGCTCATCAAGCTTGCGCAGCTGCTCATACTGCATATCAATAATGTTGTTCTTTTCGTTAATGTCGCGGTTTTGCTCTTTTAACTGCTCGTTTGATTTTTCAATTAAAATTTGTGAGCGTACCTCGCGCGTGATCACTTTATAACGTGCATGCGGCACAAGGCACGATACAAATACGACGATAAAGAAGAACTGCCCGCCATTACCAATAACCAGGTCAAGACTAAATTCATTAAAAACGTTAAAGAAGATAGCCAGTAAAAGCATGGCCATTAAAACTTGTATTACAGAGTTAAACGACTCCCAAAAAACCTGGAGGTTAAAAAATAATATGACTACCGCGTACAATAAAAAGTAAACATTAAGCGATTCTATAGGTACCATGTTACACAAAAGCGCCGTGGTTGCCGAAAGAATAAATAAAACGATGTGCAGTAATGCGCGGTAATTGTATTTTTTCGACTGGAAAAAGTTGTATAGAATGTAAACAACAAAAACAGTAGTTAAGCGTACTATTAAAAATTGCACCCAAAGACTGTTTGCATAAATAAAGTCAACTATACTAAACAAAGGATACAGAAAGATGGTTGACCAAATAATGTTATTGGTTTGGTACCACGCTTTTTTTGATATCTCTCGTGAAAACTCTTCTTTAGTAATTTGAATAAACATTATCTAATATTAAGTTGAAATTAATAATGGATCGGGTTAAATATTTAATAATACCGGGAATTTATACAATTAAATCCCTTTTGCTATGTTTTGTTAATAAATCGAACCATGTTAACAAAGTTCTTATCCTGATCCTACTATTCAACGTCTCTTTTGCAAAAAGCAATCCAAATACTGCAGATGTGCGCCAAACAGCGTTTAAAAGGGCGAAAAGTTTAGATAATGGCATAAGTATATCCGGGCTTGAGCAAACATGGAACGCTAACATATTAAATAAAGAAGTGCTT
The DNA here is from genome assembly GCA_039918195.1 of Mucilaginibacter sp. GTDB lineage: Bacteria > Bacteroidota > Bacteroidia > Sphingobacteriales > Sphingobacteriaceae > Mucilaginibacter. The sequence goes on along the minus strand of JBDSIC010000120.1, from coordinate 1,025 downwards.
ACCAACAGTGACCTTATCTTGCTTAAAAAGCTCGGGTTCAAAAGCATCAGGCTGCCAGTTGCATTCAAATACTTTCAAACAAAGCATATACCCTCCCAACGGGTTTTCACTAAAATAGACCGGGTAGTTAAACAATGCAAAGCCTATGGTTTTAAACTGGTAATAGATTACCATTATGGCAGTTTAACTGATACAAGTTACCTTACAGAAACACCCCAAATAATCAATTTTTGGCTTCAAATTGCCAAAAGGTATAGTAACGAGCGTACTGATTACCTATTTTTTGAAATATATAACGAACCGCCCCATATGGACCCCAAAGTGTGGAAAGACGCGGCCTATAATATAGTAACAGCCATTCGTAAAGTTGATAAGGATCGCACGCTTATTGTTGGCGGGTCAAATTTTAACAGTATATACGAGTTAAGCCGTACAGAACGCCTTGCCGACGAGAATATTATATATACTTTTCATTTTTATGAACCTTTCTTTTTTACGCACCAGGGGGCCGACTGGGTGGGGTCGCAATCGGCAACAACTGGGGTGCCATTTCCATATACTGCGGAAAATTTTCCTGAACTTAACCCCAAAGCAAAAAATACATGGGGCGAAATAAATTATCAGCAGTATAAGATTGACGGCAATGAACAGTCGATTAAAGATAAAATATTAATTGTAAAGAACTGGGCTGATAAATATTATGTTCCTATAATATGTGGCGAATATGGGGTATATAATAAGTACACCGGCATTGCAAACCGATGCCGGTATATAAAAGCAGTAAGGCAAACCTTAAAAATGTATAATATCCCCGGGATGTTGTGGGACTATAATTCTAATTTTTCTATTTTTGAAGGTCAACCATCCGTAGCCACCCTGCCTGTGTGTATGCAGGAAGCGATAGGCTACATACCTAAAAAATGAGTATACATTTTAGTTTAAATCATTAACTTTACACCATTAATATATAGTTATGAGATTTTTTGAAGAAAAAAGACGGGAAGTAATGACGCATATCGAAAAAT